>CANROL010000007.1 GCA_947632255.1 uncultured Bacilli bacterium | reverse complement strand
GTTGGTGAAGTGGCTTAACACACTGCCCTTTCACGGCAGCATTCACGAGTTCGAATCTCGTACTGGTCACCAATAATGCAATTTAAAGTCCCAATTAATTCGGGCTTTTTTCATATATAAAAAAGCTTACTTAAGCTAAAAAGTAAGCATAATATTCATCAAAAGTAATATTGTTTTCTTGGATATATGTTGCGACCTCAACTCCCACATAGCGCCAATGCCATGCTTCGGCACTAAAACCAGTTATTTCTTCTTTTCCTTCGGGATATCTTTCAATAAAACCATATTTATAAGCATTACTAGTTAACCAATTATAAGCCGGGGACCCTCTAAAATTTGAAGTTAAAGTATTAGCCTTACTAAATATATCTAAAGAAAGCCCAGTTTGATGTTCGGAATAACCAGCCCTCGCCGCAATACTATCCGCGTAAGCTTCACCTCTTTGTTTTTTATAATCATTATAAACATTTTCTTGACTTTCATAATTTCGATAACTAGAATTAATAATTAAATAAATATCTTCTTTATAAGCATCTTCCCACATATTTTTAAAAGCTTCATAAGCATCTTTTCTTATTTTATGGTTAGATCCATAATAATATCTATTACTAATATCTACTAAATCCTCTGGCTCATAATCATTAGCTAAACGATAATATTTATTAGTAAGTATTAAATAATCTTTACTCAAATCTACATCAATATCATAACTATAATAATCATAATCACGATTAACATTAACCATTGTAACAACTTTCGTACTAGTAAAACTTTGATTATCTTCATGATATTTAATATATCTTTCTAAATTACTTTTTAAAAAATACTTTTCTTGGATTAAACTTAAGATAAATTCATTTTTTTCTTCTTGCATTAATTTATCTAAATAACTTTGATCTAATACTTCTTCTAATTTTTTAATATCTTCTTTTTGATAACCAACTTGTAATAATTTATATTCATTAGTTTTCTTATATTGATAATCTTGATATACTTTTATTCCAGTATATATTCCTAAACTAATAAATATTAACCCCACCATAACAAACCAAACTTGTTTTCTTAACTTTAATTTCTTCAATATTATCACCTATTATTATTATAACCAATAAATTTTTATTTGACAAATTATTTTTTGCGCGTTATTATTATATTGTAAATAATAGTAAAGGAAAAAAAGATGGAAAATAATAAATTAATTTTAAATTATTGTCCTAATTTTGAAAGAATAATGAGTACCGATTTTCTAGAAGGTGATACTCTTTCTTTAGAATTAGTTCGTATTTATAAAAAATATATCTTTAATGTTGATATAAATAACTTAGAAGAATTATCCAAAGTTACTAAATTAGACCAAATCATGGGTAAATATGCCGCGGATTACTTATTTCGTAAAAAATTTAGACAAGAAATGCATACTTTAAAAATTAAGCAAAATGCTACCGATATTATTAAAGCTATTGTCGAAAGTTTAATAGAATTATTTAAAAAATATGAACTAGATGCTACTCGTAAAATAGATTTATCTAAGTGGATATAAGGAATAAGTTTTAAATTCTTATTCCTTTTTTTCTTGATATTTGCTATAATAGAAATACATAAGAATTGAGGAAAAAAATATGAACTTTTTAGAAAAATATAATATTAAATTAACTAATCCAGAATTATTAGAAACAGCTTTAACTCACAGCAGTTATTCTAATGAACATCATAGTCCTAATTATGAACGCTTAGAATTTCTAGGGGATGCTGTTTTACAATTAATAACTAGTGAATATTTTTATAAAAAATTAGATGTTGGGGAAGGGGAATTATCTAAAATTCGAGCTAGTTTTGTATGTGAAGAAGCTTTAGCCCAATATTCTAAGGATGTCGGTTTAGATAAATATATTAAAGTTGGTCATGGTCAATTAAAAGATATCAATGATACAATTATTGCCGATTGTTTTGAAAGTGTTCTTGGAGCTATCTATTTAGATAAAGGTTTTGAAATAGCTCAAAAGTATGTTATTACTATCTTAGAACCATATATTAATGAACATCATATTTTTTTAGGCGACTATAAATCTCGTTTACAAGAATTAGTCCAAACTGATCGTAAAACTTTAGAATATGTCTTAGCAAAAGAAGAAGGACCAAGTCATGATAAAGTTTTTACTTTTGATGTTGTAATTGATGGTATTACCTATGGTCGTGGTACGGGTAAAAGTAAAAAAGAAGCTGAGCAAAATGCTGCACATGATGCCTTAAAAAAGCAAGCAATAAAGGGTGAAGAAGATGTATTTAAAAAGTATACAAGCTAATGGTTTTAAATCTTTCGCGGATAAAATTGATTTAGAAATAAGAAGGGGAATAACTGCGATTGTAGGTCCTAATGGTTCAGGTAAAAGTAATATTGTTGATGCTGTTCGTTGGGTTCTTGGAGAACAATCCATTAAATCTTTACGTGGGGAAGAAATGCGTGATGTAATTTTCAGTGGTTCTAAAACCCGTCCTAGTGCCTCTCGTGCTTATGTTTCCCTAACTTTTGATAATACTGATCATTATTTAAATACTGAATTTACCGAAGTTGAAATAAAAAGAGTTATTTATAAAACTGGGGAAAATGAATACTTTTTAAATAATAATAAAGTTCGCTTAAAAGATATCACTGATTTATTTTTAGATACGGGAGCATCTCTGGCCTCATTTAATATCATATCTCAAGGTAGTGTTGCCGACATAATCAATAACAAACCCGAGAATCGTCGTCTTATCTTTGAAGATGCAGCCGGAGTTTTAAAATACAAAAAAAGAAAAGAAATTAGTCTAAAAAAATTAGAAAAAACTGAAGAAAATCTAGCTCGCATTAAACTGGTTATTGATGAGTTAGCTATCAGTGTTGAACCTTTAAAAAAAGAAAGTGAAATTGCCGAAAAATATCAAGAATATCAAAAAGAACTTAAAAATATTGATATAGCTCTAATCGCGGAAGATATTACTAATATTAATCAAAATTATAAAAAGCTTCAAAAAGAAATTAATATTTTAGAACAAGATATTACTAAAATATCTACTTCTAATAATGAAGATAATACTTTATTAGAAAAATTAAAACTAGAAGATTTAAAACTAAATGATGCCATAACTTTAAAAAATAATGAATATATTAAACTAACTGAAAACTTAGCTTCCTTAGAAGCTGAAAAATTAGTTACTTTAGAAAGACAAAAATATGAATCTTCCCCCGATAATTTAAATACTATTTTGTTAAAATTAAAAGAAGAACAATTAAATTTAAAAAACTTACTTACTTCTAGTGAAAACCGTCTTCAAGATTTAATTAAAGATATTAAAACAACTAGTATTGCTAAAGAAGAAGTAGATAATATTTTACTTACTTCTAAATTCAAAAAAAATAGTTATCTTACGAAAATTAATGAATATGAAAAAAATATTTTAAATTTCCAAAATGAAATAGATATTCTTACGGATAATCTAAATAATAATTCTAAAATGCCTTCAGCCGTTAAAGCTATTTTAAATAATATTCGCTTAACTGGAGTTCATAATACAATTGGCTCTTTAATTGATACTGAAAATATTTATACATCGGCGATAAGTTTATCTCTTGGGGCTTCATCTAATTTTTTAGTCGTCGATAATGAACTTGTTAGTAAAGAATGTATTAATTATTTAAAAGAAAATAAACTTGGACGTGCCACTTTTTTCCCTCTAAATATTATTAAAGCTAAAACTATTAAACCTGAAGATTTAAATAAAATAAGTAAACATCCTGGTTTTATTAATATTGCTAGTAATTTAGTAACATATGATTCTAAATATCAAAATATTATTGCTAATCAATTAGGTAATATACTTGTTGTAAAAGATATTGATGCTTTAAATGCTATTGCTAAAATACTTGAATATAAATATAAAATTGTCTCTTTAGATGGGCAAATTATCTATCCTGGTGGTTCTATAACTGGTGGTTCTCTTACTATTAATAATAATTTAACTGATAAACAAAAATTAAGTGAAAAACAAGAAAAACTAGAATTATTTAAACTTGAATTAGCTAATATCAATAAAGAATATACTGAATTTAGTGAAAAATTAAATACTAATGAAGAAAAAAGTCTTGAATTAAATAAAAAACTAATTTCTCTTAATGAAATATTAAATACGAGAACTAATGAAAAGAAACGTCTTGAAGAAGAACTAGAGAAAAAAGAATTAGAAATAAAAGGTAATGAAGAAATAAGTAGTAAAAAACTTGAGCCTAAACTTTTAGCAATATTAGAAGAAGTAAGTTCAGTCTCCGCCACTAAAGAAGCCACTTTAACAGAACTTAATAATTTAAAAAATGAAAAATCTTCTTTAGTTATGCAAATAAATGAACTAGAATCTAAATATAAAAGAATAAATACTGATTATAATCATCTTCAAAATAATTTAAAAGAAAAAGAAATTGAAGTAGGAAAACTAGATGTTAAGTTAGATAATTTACTAGGTATATTAAATGATACTTATGAAATGACTTATGAATATGCGCGAAATAATTATGAATTAGATATGCCTGAAGATTTAGCTCGTATAAAAGTTGAAAGTCTAAAAAAAGAAATATCTAAATTAGGCACTGTTAATCTAGGAGCAATCGAAGAATATAATCGTCTTAAAACCCGTTATGAATTTTTAATTAATCAAAGTGAAGATTTAAAAACATCCTCCGCCGAACTTAAAAAAATAATTTTAGAAATGGATGAAATAATGATTAGTAAATTTAAAGAAACCTTTAATTTAATTAATAAAGAATTTAATATTGTCTTTAAAAAATTATTTAAAGGAGGAACTGGCATCTTAAAGCTTACTAATCCCGATGATTTATTAACCACCGGTATAGATATTATCGCTGAACCTCCGGGTAAGAAATTAAATTCTATAAGTATTTTATCAGGTGGGGAAAAGACTCTTACGGCTATATCCTTATTATTTGCTATCTTAAATGTTAAACCTAGTCCTTTCTGTATCTTAGATGAAATAGAAGCAGCTTTAGATGAAATAAATGTTGATACTTTTGGTAAATATTTACAAGAAAAGAAAGATCAAAACCAATTTATTTTAATTACTCATAAAAAGAGAACTATGGAATATGCTGATGTTTTATATGGTATAACGATGCAAGAATCTGGTGTCAGTAAATTAGTAAGTGTTGATTTAGTTAATTAATTTTTTAATCTTTTTATAACTTAAATATACTACTATTATAATATCAATAATCTCGGCTATAACTAAAGAATACATTCCTGTTTTTAAGAAACCTAAAACTATCATTATTCCTAGTTTAAATATTAAAGCAATGATAGTAATATACATACAAGTTTTAGATTTACCTAAAGCTTGTAAAGTACTTTGTAAAGGTCCTTCTAAATAAAATAAAACAAAAAATGGGGCTAATATCGCAATATAATTAATACCCGCGGTTGTATTATAAAGAGTTGTAATTAAAAATTTTCGAAAGATAAATATGGAAAAAGAAAAGAAGCTACCAATTATAAAAGATAAAAACATAGCTTGTTTAAAACGTCTCTTAACCATTACTTTATCTTTTTTTTGATAAAAATTACTTATTTCAGGTAATAAAGAAGAAGATATAGCTTGAATAAAAAAAGATGGCATAGCTAAAAGAGAAATAGAATAAGCATTATATGCTCCATATTCACTTAAAATATAAGACATAGGATAATTAAGTAATAAAACATTAGTTAAAATAATTGGTTCTAAAAAAAAGCCAATATTCCCAATTAATCTAGAAGATACCGTAGGAAGACTAATATTTAATATTTCTTTCGTTGTCTTAATATCTGGCTTTAAATCTTCTTTCTTTATTATAAATTTCTTTGGTAAAAAAATTAAAAAAGTTAAAATTGAAGATATTTCTGATGCTATACTAATTAATATTAAACCTCCTACTGAATAAACAATACCTTTTTTTACTAAAGGAGGAATAATTAAATATATTAAAACAATTCTTACTATTTGTTCAATAATATTAGAAATAGTATGGGGAAGCATTTTTTGCTTACCATAAAAATAACCTTTTAATATACTAGATATCGCAACAAAGGGGAAAGTAAGAGCCATTGCCATAAGTAAAACACTTGCTCTTTTATCATGCAATAAGTTATTAGCAATAAAATCTTTAGTTAAATAAATAATTAATATTACTAAACTATTTAAAATTGTTATAATTACACCAGCATTAAAAAGTATTTTAATACTTTTATTTCTATGTTCACTAATTAATTTAGAAATAACTAAAGGCAAAGATAAAGTTGCAATCGTAAGTAATAAAGAATAAGTAGGCATAACTAAAGTATATAAACTTATTCCTTCTTCCCCAACCATTCTTGTATATATAATTCTAATTATAAAACCTAATATCTTAGTAATAAAACCACCCATTAATAAAATAAAGGTAGCTTTAAAAAATTTATTTTTTTTCATATAACCTCGTCTAAAATATATGTTTAAAAAGCCAAAAAAGACTAATTTAAGTATTTAAAAATAATTAAAAATCGTATATAATAAATTTATAAATAAGGACTGATATTATGAATGATATAAAATTTAAAACTTTAGAAGATTTATATGTAAGAATATTACCAGCTTTAAGATCTAAAGTAAATGAATTACATAAACTATCTTATACATATATTAAAGAAGAAGATATATGGAATTTTTTACGTTTAGCTAAATGGACTAATTCATATGATTTAGATTTAGGTATTATGGTAAATGATATCTTTAATGTTGATCTAAAAGATTTACAAAATTATTTATTTACTAAACAAGAAAGAAGGACAAGAAATGATTAATGAAGAAGCATCTATAACTTTCACGGAAGTTTATGATAATATAAAAAATAATATTCATGATACAACCGAATTATTAAAAATTAAAGAAGCTTATCAATTTGCTTTAAAAAAACATGCTGGTATGAAAAGATTAAATGGGGAAGATTATATCACACATCCTCTTCATGTTGCCAATATTGTTAATAGTCTAAATGTTGATTCAACCACCATCATTGGGGCCTTATTACATGAAGTTTTAAATAATGGGGATACCCTAATTAAAGAAGTAAGCGATAATTTTGGGGAAGAAGTAGCCACGATTGTTGATTCCATAAGTAAGATAAATAAGTTAGAATTAGTCGATGATTCGGAATCTAGTGCTATTTACCTACGTAAGGTTTTAGTGGGCCTAGCCACCGATGTTCGGGTTTTATTTATTAAACTTGCTGATCGTTTACATAACATGCGCACTAACTATGCTATAAACCCCAAAAAACAAAAAGAAAAAGCTTATGAAACTCAAGCTGTTTTAATTCCTATTGCTCATCGTCTAGGTATTAATTCTATTAAAAGTGAATTAGAAGATTTATGTCTTTTCTATACTAAACCAGATGTATATAATGATATCTTAGAAAAATTAAATGAAACTAAAGAAGAATTAAATGATGCTCTAGAAGAAATGCAAGAAAGTATTACTAATATCTTACAAGAACATGGTCTAAAATTTAAAATAAAAGGTCGGGTTAAAAGTGTTCATTCTATTTATAATAAATTATCTACTGGTCGTAAATGGAGTGATATTTATGATATCTTAGCCCTAAGAGTTATTTTAGAAGAAGTTGAAGACTGCTATACGGCTGTTGGTCTTGTTCATGCCAAATATCGACCAATTCCTAAAAGATTTAAAGATTATATTGCGATGCCTAAAGCTAACATGTATCAAAGTCTTCATACCACTGTTTTTGGAGTAGATGGTCATTTATTTGAAGTTCAATTCCGGACTTTTGAAATGGATGAATTTGCCGAGAAAGGTATGGCTTCTCACTGGTCATATAAAGAACATGGAACTAAAAAAGGCCAACATATCATGGAACAAAAGCTAGAAATGTTTCGGGCTTTAATTGAATCTAATGAAGATCAAGATGATATTTCTTTTGCTCAAGATGTCACTTCGGATATGCTTGCCGAGATGATTTATGTTTTCACACCTAAAGGGGATGTCATGGAATTACCACGTGGCGCAACACCAATTGATTTTGCTTATCGCATTCACTCAGATATTGGTGATAAAACAGTCGGGGCTATTGTTAATGATGTCATAGTTCCCCTAAATCATGAACTAGATAATGATGATATTGTAAAAATCAAAACAAATCCTAATGCTACCCCTAATAAAGATTGGTTAAACTTTGTTAAAACTAATCAAGCTAAAAATAAAATAAAATCTTATTTTTCTAAAAAAGAACGTAATTTACTATTAGAAAAAGGAAAAGATTTATTTGAAAAAGAACTACGTAAAAGAAAATTAGTCTTTAATGAATTTTTAAATGAAGAAAATATATCTAAAATATCTAAAGAATTAAAATTAAATGATTTAGAAGAAATATATTTATCTATTGGTACTCTAAGATATACCCCTAGTTATATTATAAGTTTAGTAACTAATACTTCTACCCCTGATGCTTTATTAGAAAAATTAAGTCTTCATGAAACCAATAATATATCTAAAAATGATATATCTGTTGCCGGCATGAGTGATTTATTAGTTAATTTAGCTAAATGTTGTAAACCAGTTAAAGGTGATGATATCATTGGCTTTATTACTAAAGGTCAAGGTATTACCGTTCATAAAAAAGATTGTCCTAATATAATTAATGAAAAAGAACGTTTAATTGATGTATCTTGGAATGATTATGTATCTAATGATTATTTAACAGATTTATATATTAATTGTGAAGCTAATAAAAATTATTTATCAGATATAATTGCTACTTTAACTAAAAAAAATATCTATGTAGATACCCTAAAAACTAAAGAATATGATAATATGTATACATATGAATTAACTATTAAAATTAAAAATAAAGCTGAATTAGATAAAATAATCTTAGATTTAGAAAATCAGTCTTATATAATTAATGTTAAAAGGAGTAAATAATGCGTGTTTTAATTCAAAGAAGTAAAGAAAGCAGTGTTTTAGTAAATAACAAAACAGTTGGTCATATAACGAGTGGTTTAGTTTTATTCGTAGGTTTTACTTATGGTGATAATCTATCTATTATAAATAAAATGATTAATAAAATTCTTAATTTACGTATCTTTAATGATGCATCAGGTATTATGAATAAGAATATATTAGATAATGGGGGAAGTATTTTATCTATTAGTCAGTTTACTTTATATGCTAATACTAAAAAAGGTCATCGTCCTTCCTATATTGATGCTTTAAAATATGAAGAAGCCGAAAATTTATATAACTTATTTAATCAATTATTAAAAGAAAAGATAAGCGTTGCAACTGGTATTTTTGGTGCCGACATGGAAGTTCATATAACTAATGATGGCCCAATAACTATCATATTAGAAGAAAACTAGACAATATTCGTCAAAACATCCCTTTGACATTTAT
The DNA here is from genome assembly GCA_947632255.1 of uncultured Bacilli bacterium. GTDB lineage: Bacteria > Bacillota_I > Bacilli_A > RF39 > UBA660 > Caccenecus. The sequence continues at coordinate 8,532 of CANROL010000007.1, read as the reverse complement.
TTATTTTTTTGCTATAATTCTAGCTATCCCCAAAAAAAGGGGATAAAAATAAAAAGGAGATGCGAAAAATGACATTGCAAGAAAATGAAGTAATAAGAGCTAGAGAAGCTGCTTTTAATTATGCACATAAATATTATGATTTTACTTTAGAAGAAGATTATTATCTTAATTCTTTAGTAGCTAATTTATTAGCTATTTATAAAGCTAAAATAACTAATATCGATAATTTATCTTTATTATTAAATGAAAATAGTAATATTTTAGCATATCGTTATACTGAAGAAGATATAAAAGATTTTAATACTTTTTATTTAGAATGTTTAAAATTTAAATCAGATTTTACTCTTAAATTATTTGATGATGAATTTTATTTAAATAAATTTGGTTTAATAGTTTTAACTACTAATCCCGAATTTAAAAATAAAAATGTTTTTGAATTAAACATGCCTGAATTTAAAGCTATTATTGAAGATATTAAACATAATGTCTTTACTTCTAAAATATATCAATACTTAGCTTTATTAATTAGAGAAAAACTAGGCACAAAAGCATATGATATCTTTAATTTAGCTAATAATCATATTATATCTTATGAAAAAACTTTAAATCAAAAATTAAAAGCTCTAAACTCTCACTCTAAACGTGTTAGAGTCTTAAAATAATATCACATTAAGTGGTATTTTTTTGTTATAAGTACTTGATAATAATAAAAATAAATGATAGAATTAAGATAGTTAAAAGATAGATAAGTGGGTAAAATAATTCCCAAATCTATGAAAAAAATCAAAGAATAGGAGAGATAGAAATGGAACAAATTTACGTCTGGGGGGGGGGTATTTAATACAATAAATACCCATATATTAACCGAGGTGGTTAATATATGAAATTTGTAACATTAAAATCTTTTGATAAAAAGAAAATACTTATATCAACTTTAATAGTGACTAGTTTAATTCTAGTAGTAACTATATTTGTAAGTCATGCAGAATTTACATCAACCGACCATGTAACAATTGTAGATGGAGTAATAAATTATACCCCATATGATTTTAAAATTATGGCAATGTATATAGAAAATAGCACTAGTTATGAAGAAACGGATATCATGCCTAGTTCTGGTTATGTTATAAATGAAACAATGAGTTATTGCTATAAAACTAATCCTAATGAAAAAATAATTGATAAAGTATATACCAATAGTGATGGTGAACATATAATTAAAGATTTAGAAAAGAATACTAAATGTATTTTATATTTTGATAGTTTATCGAAAAAGGCCTATAATACTTTAGTTAAATTAAATCCTGAATTAAAATCAAATGGCGATACTGCTCATTTTACTGATACAAGCACAAATTTAAATGAAAATGGAATATATGAAGCAGAAGATGATGATGGAATAAGCTATTATTTTCGTGGTTCAGTAGAAAATAATTATGTGAAATTTGGCAAAGATAAAAGCAATGCAGATATCTGGTGGCGAATTATTCGTATAAATGGTGATGGTAGTATTAGGATGATGTATGCTGGAACATCAACCAATGGTATAGCTCCTGCTAAAACAGATCCAAGCACTAATATTACTGTTGATGGCAATACTACTTTTACATACGCGATAAATGGTGAGTATGCTAATAATAAGTATGTTGGATATCAATACAAAGATGGTGAATTACACGGAAAATATATAAAACCAGGAAATGGTGAAAAAAGTAATGTCGCAATCCAGTTAGAGACATGGTTTCAAGAAAACCTATTAGATGAATTTCAATTAAATAATTCAAAAATTGATAAAAATGCCGGATTTTGTGCCGATAGAACAGTAATAAGTGGTACAGGAATAGAAAATACAGTAACAATTTATTCCGCAAATGAAAGAACATATAGAACCTTTAAACCAAGTTTAAAATGTCAAAATGAAGATTTATTTACCTCAATAGAATCACCTAAAGGTACGCGAAGTTTAACATATCCAATAGGGCTATCAACAGTAGATGAGCAAATTTTTGCTGGGATTAGCTCAAAAGATAACGAAACCAATTATTATTTATATAATGGTTTTTGGTATTGGACTATGACTCCTGCAAAATTTATGGATAATCACGCATGTGTTTATAATTTACGAGCAGGGGAAATATGGGAAGAATGGATTGATAGTACCGATAATTTACGTCCTGTCATAAATTTAGTATCAGGTTCTTTAACAAAAGGCACTGGTACAGTTTCAGATCCATTTATAATAGAATAATTTAAAAATAAATATATAAAATATTAATGACTTTTTAAAAGAAATTTGTTAAACTAATATTGGTGATTATAAATGATAAAAATATGTGATGGTAATACGGCTTGTAGTGATATAGCTTATTTTTTCAGTGAAATATGTACAATTTATCCAATTACGCCTTCTAGTCCTATGGCTTCTAATATTGATAATTTAAAAACTAAACAAAAGAATTTATTTGATAATTATGTTGATTTAATTGAAATGCAAAGTGAAGCGGGGGCTGCTGGGGCTTTTCATGGTACTTTAATAAGTGGTAGCTTATCTTCAACTTTTACTGCTTCGCAAGGACTTTTATTAATGATCCCTAATATGTATAAAATTGCTGGGGAAATGCTCCCGGGTGTTATCCATGTTGCCGCAAGGAGTATTGCTACTAATGCTTTATCTATATTTGGCGATCACAGTGATATATATGCCACTCGTTCAACTGGTTTTGCTATTCTAGCATCCTCAAATGTTTATGATGCTCAAAATTTAGCCGCGGTTGCGCATTTATCTAGTCTAAAATCTAGTTTACCTTTCTTACATTTCTTTGATGGCTTTCGTACTTCTCATGAAATAAGTTCTATTAAAAGTCTAGATTTAGATCAATTAAAACCTTTAATTCCTTATTCTGAAATTAATCAATTTAAAAAACGAGCTTTAAATATTGGTTCTGATTTTGAACGTGGTCTAGCTTTTAATGAAGATATTTATTTTCAAACTGCTGAAGCGAGAAATCCTGAATATAATAATTTACCTGATATAGTTAATAATTATATGCTGGAAATTAATAAAATTATGGGTACCGATTATCATCCTTTTACTTATTATGGTGCTCCCGATGCAACAAATATCATTATTGCTATGGGAAGTATTACTGATACTATTAAATTAGTTGTCGATGCTGAAAATAAAAAAGGTTCTAAAATAGGGGTTATAACAGTTCATTTATATCGTCCTTTTAGTTCTAAATATTTATTAGATGTTTTACCATCTACAGTAAAAAATATTGCTGTATTAGATCGTACCAAAGAATCAGGTTCTAATGGGGAACCATTATACTTAGATGTTGTAAATGCTTTAAAAAAAGAAAATCTTAACATAGTTGGAGGTCGTTTTGGTCTTGCTAGTAAAAATACTACTCCGGCGGATATTAAAAGTGTTTATACCATGTTATCTAATAATTTAAAAAATAATTTTACTATTGGAATAATTGATGATTTAACTAATACTAGCTTACCTAAAGAAGACTATACCATAAACCTAAATGCTCAAGAATTCTTAATCTATGGCTTTGGTTCTGATGGTTGTGTTAGTGCTTCTAAAGATATCTTAAAAATAATGGGTGCCGAAAATTATTATGTAAATGGTTATTTTTCTTATGATTCTAAAAAAAGTGGTGGAGTAACCATTAGTAATATGCGTCTTAGTAAAGAACCTATTAATGCGCCATTTTATGTTACTAATCCTGAATTAATCGTTGTAACTAAATTAGAATATTTTAAAAAATTTAAAATGTTAGATAATATAAAAGAAAATGGTACTTTAATTATTAATACTTCTAAAAGTCCTTTAGATATAAATAATATTTTAACAAATAAAGATAAAGATATCTTAACTAAAAGAAATATTAATGTATATACTATTGATGCTGATGCTATTGCTAAAGAAAAGGGTATAAAAGGCAAAATAAGTAAAATAATTGAAATTGTTATATTAGAAAAATTAGGTGTTAAAGATGCTTATAATATATTAAGTGAAAATATTAAAAAGCAATTTAAAACCAAAGGGGAAAATATTATAAATAGTAATATTGCTGCGATAAAAGTAGCTTTAGATTATTTAGTTAAAATAAATATTGAAAAAAATAATATTGTTGAAAATGAAGAAAAATTAGATGTCTTTAGTAAAATAAATCGTCGTCTTGGGGATACTTTAACTGTAAAAGAATTATCTAGTTTTAAAGATGGTACTTTTCCTAATGGTCTTAGTCGTTATGAAAAAAGATTTGTTAATACTTTAGCTCCTAAATGGATACCCGAAAATTGTATTGAATGTGGTCGTTGTAGTTTTATATGTCCTCATGCTGTAATAAGAAGCTTTATTACGAAAGAAGATGCTGGTATTCCTTATTTAGCTAATAAAGAATATAATTATCAAATATTAGTAAGTGAAGCTGATTGTACTGAATGTGGCTTATGTATTACTGAATGTCCTGGTAAAAATGGTAATAAAGCTCTTACTTTTGGTGAGGCTTCTTTAGATAATCAAAAAGAAGTTCAAAAATATTTTAATGCTTATGAAAACCCTCCAATATTTAATAAATTTACAGTTCCCGGTGCTAGTTTATGCAAACCTAAATTTGAATTCAGTGGTGCCTGTGGGGGCTGTGGGGAAACACCTTATATTAATTTAATTACACGTCTATATGGTGATGAATTAGTAATTGCTAATGCTACTGGTTGCTCTAGTATCTATGGCGGTTCTGCTCCTTCAACACCATATACTATCCCTTGGGCTAATTCTTTATTTGAAGATAATGCTGAATTTGCTTTAGGAATGCATTTATCTTATCAAAATAAACAAAAATATATTCAAAAAATTATGCAAGAAGAAATGGCTAATGCCTCCAGTGATGTTAAACATTTATATCAAGAATATTTAGATAATCCTCATGATTATCTTAAAACTAAGAATATTGCATCAGCTTTAGCTAATTTAGATATTCCCGAAAAATTAAAAAATTTATTACGTTATCTTCCTAAAAGAACTGTTTTAGCTATTGGTGGTGATGGTTGGGCTTACGATATAGGCTTTGGTGGTTTAGATCATGTTTTATCTACAAATGAAAATATTAAAGTTTTAGTCTTAGATACCGAAGTATATTCTAACACTGGTGGTCAAGCGAGTAAATCAAGTAAATTAGGTCAAGTTGCCGAATTTGCTAATCTAGGTAAAAAAACCGCTAAAAAAGATTTATTTAGAATTGCTATGAGTTATCCTAATTGTTATGTTGCTTCTATTTCACTTGGTGCTAATATGATGCAAGCTATAAAAGCCATCAAAGAAGCTATGGAACATAATGGACCTGCTTTAATTATTGCTTATTCCCCATGTATTGAACATGGTATTAAAACAGGTATGTCCCATTCAATCGCGGAAGAAAAACTTGCTAGTGAAGTTGGTTACACTTTACTAATGCGTTATAAACCTGAAGAAGAAAAATTATATTTAGATAATATTAAACCTGACTTTACTAAATATGAAGAATTTTTAAATAATGAAGTACGTTATAATGCTTTAAAAATAAAAGATGAAGCTTTAGCTAAAGAACTACTTACTAATCAAATTATTAATGCCCAAAAACGTTATGAATATTATGAAGAGTTAAGTAATAAATAATATTTTTAATAAAATCCTAAAAGTTGCACAACAAAAACACTAAAAGTTGCACAGTAAAAGTACTAAAAGTTGCACAATAAAGAAAAATATGTTAATATATTCTTAAATAAGGAGGAAATATATGTTAACTGAAAAAAACTATCAAAAAAGGCTAATAGATGACAAAATTACTCAATATTTAAAACTTTTTGGGGCTATTTCTATTGAAGGACCCAAATGGTGTGGCAAAACATGGACTGCTAAAAATCATGCCAATTCTGCAGTATATCTTGATGATAGTGCTTCTAATTTTGATAATCGTGCTAAAGCCAAAATGGATGTTTCTTTAATATTAACTGAAGAATATCCTGAACTTATTGATGAATGGGGCGAAGTTCCTGAAATATGGGATGCTATTAGACATCGTTGTGATAAAGATCATATTAAAGGTAAATATATTTTGACAGAATCAACCACTTTAAGAAAAAAAGAAGATGAGCAAAAAATTCATCATTCTGGTGCTGGCCGTATTGATCGCATGAAAATGTATTCAATGAGTTTATATGAATCTCATGAGTCATCAGGAAATGCTTCTTTAACAGCTATGTTTAATCAAACTCAAAAAAATAGCCAAAATCCCAAAGTAACTTTAAATGATTTAGCAATTTATATTGTTCGAGGAGGCTGGCCAGAAAATATCAATACTGAAGAAGAATTTATTCATATTTTACCTCAAAGTTACTTAAAGGCTGTTTTAGAATTTGATATAAATAAAGATGGTATAATTCGCGATTATAACAAAATGTATACTTTATTTAAATCTCTTGCTCGTAATGAAAGTACTATTGTGAATAATAATACTTTAATAAAAGATATTGAAAATTATACAACTAATGAAGATTATCAATTATCTAGAAATACTCTTACAGATTATTTAAATGTTTTAACAAAATTATATTTAATTGAAAATCAAGAAGCTTTTTCATTTAATTTAAGAAGTAAAAATGTTGTTAGTAAATCTTCTAAAAGACATTTTACAGATCCATCTTTGGCTTGTGCAGCTTTAAATATTACTAAAGATAAATTAATTAATGATATCAAAACATTTGGTTTATTTTTTGAATCTTTAGTTGAAAGAGATTTGCGTATTTATATTGAATCTTTAGGAGGCAAACTTTATCATTATCGAAATAATAGCAATGGGTTAGAAATAGATGCTATCGTGGAACTTCCTGGAGGTGAATATGGAGCTATTGAAATTAAACTTGGTTCTAATGAGATTGACAGTGCTAAAAAAAGTTTAAATAAATTTTTAACAGAAGTAACAGTAGCTCCACAATTTTGCTGCATTGTTGTTGGTTTATGGGATGCAGTTGTAAAAGATCCAGAAACCGGCTTTTATATTGTTCCACTTACTGCTTTAAAACCTTAAAAAAAATTAGAGAACTTTTTTCACTCTAATTTTTTTATAATACAATTGCTATTAAGTTATTAGCCCCTTTATTAACTATTTTAGTAACTGTTTGACTAAGTTTGTAGCGGGTAGCATCTGGCATCATTGATAATTTAGCTTGAATACCTTCTTGAACAATTGCTTCTAAGCTCCGGCCAAATATTTCACTTTGCCAAATAGAATTAGGATCTTTTTCATAATCCCGCATTAAATAATCAATTAATTCTTTACTTTGCGCTTCACTTCCAATAATTGGTTCAAAAGTTGATTGCACTTCAACTTTCATTAAATGGACTGATGAAGCTGTTGCTTTTAATTTAACCCCATATCTTGTACCTTGTTTTACTATTTCTGGTGTTTCTAGTTTCATATCTTTAATTGTTGGATAAACTATGCCATAGCCACTTTGTCTTGCCACATTAAGCGCGGTTTTAATCGCATCCATTTCTTCTTTAGTTTCTTTATAATTAGCAAATATTTTAATTAATCCGGCTTTGGAAGAAGCTGATGTTCCCATGATTTCTTTTAATACTTCATTATACAATTCTTCTTTAGCTTCTAGATTTATGGTAACAGTCCCGGTCGCGGCATCAAGTTCACTAATATAAGATTTAGCAATATATTCACTATCTTGAAAATGTTCTAAAATATAATCAATATCTTTAATTTTTTCAACACTTACAACACTTTCTCTTACTTTTTCTAAATAATGCATTTTAATCGCATGCGTTTTAGGTAAGGCATCTATCCAATCTGGAATATTAACTTTAATATCTAAAACTGGGAATTCATATAAAGCTTTCTTTAATATTTCCATAATTTCTACTTCATTCATTTTCTCAGCACTAATTGGCATAACTGGAACATCATAAGTATCTTCCATTTCTCTTGCTACCCGCACTGTTTCCGTATTAGTAGGATGAACACTATTTAAAATAACAATAAAAGGCTTACCAATTTCTTTTAATTCATTAATAACTTTATTTTCAGCTTCTAAATAATTAGCTCGTGGAATTTCCCCAAAAGAACCATCACTTGTAACAACAATACCAATAGTTGCATGGTCTCTTATAACTTTTTCCGTGCCAATTTCGGCTGCTTCAATAAAAGGAATAGAATCTTCAAACCATGGAGTTTTAACCATTCTTGGATTTCCATCTTCATCTTCATATCCATTAGCCCCAGGTATTACAAAACCAACACAATCTACCAATTTAATATTAGTTTTAAATTCATCAACTTGTACTTCTGCTCCATTAGAAGGAACAAATTTTGGTTCTGTTGTCATAATTGTTTTACCTTGAGCACTTTGAGGTATTTCATCTAAACAATGCTTTTTTTCATATTCATCCGTAATATTAGGTACTACTAAATTTTCAATAAATCTTTTAATAAAAGTAGATTTACCTGTCCGAACAGCCCCCACAAC
>CANROL010000006.1 GCA_947632255.1 uncultured Bacilli bacterium | reverse complement strand
CCTCGTAGGACTCGAACCTACGACCGCCCGGTTATGAGCCGGATGCTCTAACCAACTGAGCTAGAGGTCCACTTGCTTTATAATAATATCATATTATGATATGACTTGCAAGCTTATTTTTATCAATTTTTATTATTTTTTTAACACTAAACTATTTTTATCCCTTAAAAATTCTTGATAAATATCATTATATTCCCTTTTATATTTTTTTAAAACAACTTGATGTTCCAAATAATAATTATATAAATCATTTAATATTAATCTAAATTCATCATCATCTACTTTAGATATTACACTATCAATATCATCTAATTTAAATTTACTTATCGAAGCACTTACATATTTATAATATCCCCCTGAATTTTTATTCTTATTTAATAAATGAGTTTCTATATATCTATTAATTAAAGGAAAACCCCAAGCATCTTCCTTATCTATTTTATATATTAAATAAGGTATTGTTGTATTTAATAATGAGCTTTTTTTAACATATACCATATATTTATTAGTTATTATATTTTCTTTTTTAAATACTTCATAACTTATTTTAATAAATTTACCTATTGCAAAATAATCTTCTAAATCATCAATTATTTTTTTTAAATAAAGTTTTCTTCCCTCATCATCTGTTAAATCCCAACTTTCTTTAAAATAAAATAAAGCTTGATTATAATCACCTTTATATAAGTATATCTTTCCTAAAAAATAACAACTAGTAAATCTATTATAATTATTAAATAATTCTTCTTCAAAATATTTAACAGCTAAATCATATAATCCATGCCAATATAAAGTTTTACCTACATAAATATTACTTATATTTTTAACTTTTTCTAAATATCTATATCCTTCTTCTTTATTTAATTTAATTAAAGAAACTGCTCTAATTAATTCTAAAGTGCCTGTTATACGACAATCTTTAGAAAGAAGATATTCTCTTATTAATTCTAAAGTTATAAGATATTTTCTTTCATAAAAGGTTTTTTTTAATAAAGTAAATATTTCTTCACTACTTCTCAATTAAAACACCTCTTTCTAAGAAGGACTTATATTATATAACAAAAATTATTTAAAAACAATTATATTTCTTCTAATTTTTCTAAAGCTTCATTAAAAGTTTTAGCATATATAATTTTAATTTTAAAATTATGTTCTTTAGCTACTTCTAAAGCTTCTTCATAATTTTCCCAAGGACAAATAAAAACATCAGCTTTTTTATTAACCGCCCCGATTAATTTATACTTAACTCCCCCAATTTCTCCAACATTACCATCAATATCAATTGTTCCAGTTCCCACAATTTTTTTACCTTTAGTTATATCTTCATCTACTAATTGATTATATACAGTAAGGCTCATCATTAAACCACCACTGCTCCCCATTTCACTAGCTTTAGCTTTTAAAGTAACTTGAGGACTTTCTTCATATTCATAAGTATTAATTAAACTTACTCCAATTTTTATCCCATCATCTGTTTCATATGTTGTAGCATAGCATTCTTTATTTTTATTATTTCTTAAAACTTTAATATTTACTTTTTCATTTTTATTTAATGCTCCAATTACTTGTTGTAAATCTGTAAGAGAACTTATTTCTTCCCCATTTACTTCTAAAATAATATCCCCAATTTTTAAATTAGTTTTAGCTTCCTCGGCAATATAACCAACATGATTATTTACTTTAGTTATTTCAATATCTTTATTAGCCATTTTATAAGCATTAATAACCGCGGCATCTTGTGATTCTTTTAAATAAAGTCGTTCTCTAGCCATCATTTCATCCATATTTTCCCCAGGAATAGTAATATCATCTTTATTTACAATATCCCAATCGGGAATTATTTTAGCCATCAATAAAAAAGGAATTGAACCGCGAACCATAGATACATAAGCCATATTAAAAGAGCCATCTACATCATATGCATCTTCTACTTTAATTCGTTCATTTAAATTAACTGCCCCACCTGGAGTATAAATAGAATATGGTAATTCTACTACAAATAATAAATATATTAATATTATAACAATAATACTTTTATAGTTTTCTTTAATAAACTTTTTTATTTTTTCATATATATTATTAAACATTAGGTATCACCTAATAAATTATATCATGAAATGATGGTTAGTATGAAAGAAAAAACAATAGATTTGACATTTACTTTATTTTTATTTTTAAGTATTATTATAATCTTCAAAGAAAATAGTACTGTAACAACAGTTATAATTGATGCCATAAATCTCTTCTTTAAAAAAGTTTTTCCTTCTTTATTTCCTATGTTTATTATTAATGATTTATTAATAACCCTTAATATTCCCTATTATTTTTATTATTTATTTAATAAACCATTTAAAATATTATTTAAAACCAGTGGTCTTGCCGCTTATGTTTTAATTATGAGTCTTATAAGTGGTACCCCAACAAATGCTTATATAATTAAAAATTTAGTCTCTACCCATAAATTAAATTTAAATGAAGCTAATCACTATCTATATTTTACTTATTTTTCTAATCCTTTATTTTTAACTATAATGTTATCTAGTTTTTTTACTTCTAAAGTAGTTATAAAAATAATTTTCTTTCATTATCTAAGTAATTTTATTATAGCTTTTATTCTAAGAAATAAAGCACCTAATTTCTCTTCTAATACTCTAACATTAACTAAAAGTAATATTCCTAAAACAATAATTAATAGTATTAAAAAAAGTATTAATACTCTCTTAATGATTCTTGGAACAATTATTTTTTATATGTTATTAAACTTTCTTATAACTAATCTATTTCCTCTATCCCCTTTAATTAAAACTATTTTAGGAGGCTTTTTAGAAATAACTAATGGTTTAAATATGTTAAAAACTCTAGATATTGCTTTAAAATTAAAAGAAATAATAGCCATAAGTATTATTTCTTTTGGTGGTTTAAGTATTAATACCCAAATAAAAGCTATCTTAGAAGATACTAATCTATCATTTAAAAACTTCTTTTTAGGCCGTCTTTATCAAGTAATAATAAGTATTATATTAATACTAATTTTTTAACAAACATTTGTAATTTGATAACTATTATTTATCTTTTTTAAGCCTAAATAAGTAAGAACTATATCATCATTTAAAGTAGTATTTTTATTATCAATTAATACTGCAATTTCTATTTTTATTAAATAATAATCATCATCTAAATCTAAATAAGTTATCTTAGGACAAATATCATAACTAGCATTATTACTTTTTAACTGATAAACATTATCATCATAAACTAATTCTTGTTTTTTAATAATTAATTCTTTATTTTCATTTTCATATTGCCAATTAATAATTGTTTGATCTTTATTTTTATTAATCTTTAAACCATTTAATTTTAAATCTAAAAAATCATGTTCTATTGTTTTTATAATAGTTGTTCTATTTATTTCATCACTACTAGCATAAGTATCATCATTATTAATTTTTCCTAAAGACATAATAACTCTTAATAATAATAAAGTTACAATTGAAATAAGTGTTATACTTATTAATAGTTCTAAAATAGTTACACCCCTTTTATTCATTATTCCACCTCGTAATACCTAAACTAGCATATGAATAAGTATTATTAACTAAATATTCCCCAATAAAACGATATTCTATATCTTTATTATTTAAAGACTTTAAATATTCTTTTAAAGCTTCATTCTTAATATCTTTATTATTAACATTTACTATATATATTTTATTTAAATTTAAAGTTTGAAATAAACTATCACAATTACTAATATTTAAATTATCACAAGTAATTTCTTGATAATTACTTTCTAAATTATTATTTAAACTTAAATATTCTTTTAAATAATATGTTTTATATATATTAGAAGCATCATCATAAATAAGATTATTATGGGTATTTTTATACATATTATTTACTGATTTATATAATAAAAGCAAAGAAACTAAAATAAAAGTAATAACAATCATTGTTTCTAGTAAAGCAAAACCACGCTTCATCATATCACCCTATTAACTAAATTATAAACTAAAAACAAAATAGTTGCAATAAAAAAACTTTATATCCCTAAAGTTTCTTATTTCCTCACTCTTGTTAAATTATCTAAATTAATAACATATTCATAAATATCATTTAATTCTTCTTTAGTATATTCTTCTTTTATTAAATCATTTAAATTTAATTCTTCTAAAAAAGTTTTTAAATCTTTTAAAATTAAACCAGTATTTAATGATGCTGTCTCATATTTAGTAGAATTTTTAGGAAAAACAGTTATAAGTCTTCTATCTTCATCTTTTGTTAAAATAATTTTATAACTATTATCTAATAAATCTGCCATCATATAATTATTTACTACGCGTTTAAATCGATCATTACTTATTTTAATTAATTCTTCATCTAATAATGAAGTATTTTTTAATGTCATAAAAAACAATTTTTTATCTAAATTATAATTAGTGGCATATTTAGTACTAGCTACTAAAATATCATTAATGTTAATCTTTTCTTGTTCCACATCATTAATAAGAGTTAATAAATATGCTAGATTATCTTTAGTATAACTATCAAAAATATAATTATCTAAATTATGATTTCTTAAAAAATCTTTTAAAGATATAATCCCATCTATATTTATAAATTTCGTAAAAAGATTTTCTCGCATATAACTACTACCTTCAATAATAGTTTTATTTAGATAATCTCTTTCGATATTAATAAAACCATAAGAATTAATATTTAAAATATCTTTAAAAGCAATATAATTTATATCATTTATTTCATTCATAATAAAGTATCTTCTATTATCTGGATTAACCCCTTCAAATTTAACTAATCCTTCTTGATACTTCATATCAAAAACATAAATATTTTCTAAGGCATATACTTCCTCTTCAGGTATTTCTATTTGTTTATTTTTAATTATTTCATCTTTTATTTTAGGTAATTTATCTGGTTCTAAAGCCAAATAAAAGGTTATTAACATTGAACCTATTATTCCTATGCTAATTACAGAATCTTTTATTGTTAATTTCATTATGTATTCCCCCACCAGAGATTTAAAAAGCATTTACTATGCTTCGTAAACGCTTACTTTCTTTTTATCCCGGCCTAATCTTTCAAAACGAACAGTACCATTTATTTTAGCAAATAAAGTATGATCTTTGCCCATCCCTACATTAGTTCCAGGAAAAATCTTTGTTCCTCTTTGACGATATAGAATAGAACCGGCTGTTACAACTTCGCCATCACTAGCTTTTGCTCCAAGTCTACGGCCTCTTGAATCACGACCATTTTGAGTTGAACCTTGAGCTTTAACGTGCGCAAATAATTGAATATTTAATTTCATAAATTTCATGGTCTTTCCTCCTCTATTTTAATATTTTTTTTATAAGTTATTGCTAATTCCTTTAGCATTGCTATCATATTTTCGATAACTAATAAAGCATCTTTATTATTACCTAGAATATTGATTATTAATTTATCTTTTTCTTCTTGATAAGTTAAAAATTCTTCATCTATTCTAAGACTAGCATTTATACTAGTTATGACAATTGCCGAAACACTAGCACAAACTATATCTTTGCCATACTCTTCATAATTAGCATGACCAGTAATAACAATTTGTTTATTATTTACTTTAATTTTAATCATTTTAACCAATTTTTTTAACAACTAATTTAGTATATGGTTGTCTATGACCTTGAGTTTTGCGATATTTTTTCTTTGGACGATATTTAAATACCTTTATTTTCTTTTGGCGACCTTGTTTTTCAACTTGGCATACAACCTTTGCACCTTCAACATATGGTGTACCAACTTTATCCCCAATTGCTAAAACTTCTGTAAATACGACTTCACTACCAACTTCATTAGGTAATTTTTCTACATAAATTACATCATTTTCCGCAACATAATATTGTTTCCCACCAGTTGTAAATACTGCTTTCATATTCATTCCTCCTTTTTTTAAGACGCGCCATAATGGTACATAATGTTTTTAAACCATTTTTGAGCGGTTTTTTCCGAATACTAAATGCATTCAACGTTTATAATTCTAACAAATTTATATTTATTTGTCAAATAGAAAATGCTTAAATTAATTATTAATATTTATCCCATCTATACAAGTCTCATAAATCCATTCTTTTAAAGCTTTATTATCCCCTGTTTCATATAAATTAATTAATTTTTCATAAAAAGTAGCTTGATTTTCTTGAGCAATGGAAATAATTCCACATCCATTCTCAATCATTATTTTATTAGCAAAAAGCATAGCCACTCTTTTATTTCCATCAATAAACATTTGACTTCGCATAACATAAAGCATTATCTCAATAGCAATTTCAGTTTTACTTGCCTCTTCTTGTTTTAATATTTCTTCTAATTCTTCCTTTATTTTACTTTCAAAAGGAAAATTAGGTTGCCAACTAGTTCCTCCAATATTTACTGGTGTTGTTCTTAATTTCCCTAAATTTTGCTCTAAAACTAATTTATCACAAACTAATTTATGAAGATAATATAAAGTATTAATATCATTAGCTAAACTATCATTTTCTAAAATAAATTTCCAAGCATATTTTAAATTATTTATAGCAATAATATTATCTACTGATAAACCATTTACAATTCCTCCATCATAAATAACTTGTGTTTCTAAATATGTTACTTTAATACCTTCTAAATTAGCACTTTTCCAAATATAATCAACAATATTTCTTTTGGCAATAAATATATTTTGTTCACGAGTTAAATTAAACTTATTATCCATAATTTTATTAACTCCTTTCTTTATCTTATTATAACTTATTTTTCTTAAAATGCCAATTAATATTTTTTAAACTTATTTTCTAATATCTTTTTTTCTGAATAAACACCATCTTTATTTTTAAAATAATGATAAGTATCTTTCTTTAAATAATTTAAATTTATTTTTGAATTATATTTAATTTTTCTAAATTTAAAATTATTAATTAATCTTTCTAATAAAAACTTAAGATAAATAAATTTAAAATTTTTATATTCCATAATTATTTTATATATTAAAAAACTTATTACTAAATAATTATTTAAACTAAATATTCCCGTTTTAACAATAAATAAAAAAATACTTATAATACTAATAATTAAACTTAAATAAAAAGATGTTTTAAAAGAAAAAAATATTTCTCCAATACTATTTAAAATATGATATCCATCTAAAGGAATAATAGGTATTAAATTAAATAACATAATAGTTTTATTGTAAGTATTAAATAAATTAAAAGTATTCCTGGAAATAAGATTATATTTAAAAAAAATGCCAAATAAAAAACCTAATATAATTTGCATTATAATACCCATTATAGCAATAAGTAAATCATGTTTAATAGGACTATTAACTTCTTTTTTGATTGTTGTAACTCCTCCCATAGGATATATTTCTACTTTTATAATTTCATAATTTAATAATTTAATCATTAAAATATGTCCTAATTCATGAGTTATAATAATTACTAAAATAAGTATAATATTTTTAATTAAACCAGTGAGTAAAAAAGATAATATTATAAAATAAGTAGCATAATTAATTTTAAATAAGGGCCATATATTCTTCATAAGTTAAATATTTGCCATCTTTAATTATAGTTAAGATTATAAAATCACTATTAGAAATACCCAGGATAGCTCCTGATTCAATATAATCATAAACTTTTATATCAGCATCAGTTATATTTGAATACCATATATCTACTCCATCATTTCCCTGGATAATAATAGTACTTCCTAAGTCATCTTTATCCCCATTGTAAACTACAATACCACTTGTAATTACATTAATAGCTTCTCCCGCATTAACATTTAATTTAAAACCATTTTTATAAGCTTCAATATTACTATAATTAATAGCATTAAAAACACTTGTCTCATTAGATTCTTCTTTATTATCTAATATATCTGTCTTTCCTAAATATTTATCAAATATTTTATTTATTTTGGTAAAAGCAAGTGAATCTGTTAAAACATATTTTTGATATAATTCTTTATTAGAAGTACTAATTTTTGTAAATATTAAACTACCTAAAACTAAAATAATAGTTATTAAAGTTCGTGAAATTAAATTTTTTAAATACTTTATTTTATTTGGTAATACTTCTTTACTATCTTTAACATAACTATTTCTTTTTAATTTATTTTTTTTAATTATTTCTTCGACGTCCATCTTTCTTCACCTAGCTAATTTTATGCTTTTATAACCAATTTTATAACTTAATATATAAAAGCCCAAATTAACTAAATAATTTTTAATAATAAAACCTAATATATAAATAAAACTATATTTTAAAACTAAACCTAATATTAATAAATAAAATATATATATTAAACTAATAGATAAAATAAAACTAAATAAATTTATTTTCATAATTTTACTTTTTTTATATAAAAAGAATAATCCTAAAATAATTAAAGTATTTAAAAAATAAGTATTTAAAATTAATAAATCTAATATTAAAGTTATAATAACTAATTTAGAATAATCTTTTTTCTTTATAAATAAAATATTTAACAAAATTAAATAAGTTGGATATTTAAAAAAATAACTTAAAACTAAATCTAATACTAAAAAAATCATGAGTTAATAACCCCAATAAACTTTAAATTATAAAAATTAACACTTGGTTCTACTTCTATTTCATAATCTAGTTCTAAATCATCTTTTAAAACCTTTTTAACAGTCCCAATTAAAATACCTTCTTTAATATTTGTAAGACCAGAGGTATATACTTTATCCCCTTCATTTACAGTTTTATCTAGTTTTAAATCTTGAACAACTAATTTATTATTTTTAGCTCTTAATATGCCATATCCCTCATTTATTTTCACCGAAATATTTATATCATTATTTGTAATTAAATTAACAGTACTATAATTTTGATAAGTTTTATTAACTATCCCAATTAAACCTAATTCATTAACTACAATATCCCCTTTTTTTATTTCATCATAGCCTAAATTAATATCAACTTTATTATAAAAATCATTTATCTTTCTTAAAATAATTCTTCCATATTTAATATTATAACTAGTATTTTTAAGATCTAACATTTTACTTAAATCATCATATTCTTTTTCATAATAAGTATCTTTATAATTATTTAAATTTATTTCTTTTGCTTTAATTAAATATAATAGGCTATCTTTACTTAAGACTAAAATATAAATAAAGAGTAAAGATATATAAAATATTTTATCTTTCACTTTTAAACCACCTATTTATAATATGGCTCTAAATAAGTATTAAATACTTTTAAGATTGAATTATTAATACTTTCATAATAACTAACTTCACTACTTTTAATTAATAATTGATAAGCTTCAATAGCTTTAATAAAATCACTATTTATTTTCATTTCTTCTTCTTGATATTTAATTCCTAAATCATTAAAATAACTTCTCATTAAATTAATAACATCTTTATCTTGATATACCCCAATAATTATTTTGTATATTCCTTTATCATTATAAATAAGCGCATTTTGATAATTATTCTTTTTATTTTGAGCTATATCTAAATTATTATATGAACCAACATAAAAATAAGTAACTTTAGGTTCTAAAGCTTCAGTAATAATTCTTTTATCAAATTTATAAGCAAAAAAGTAAGTAACTATACCTCCAATTAATAAAGCTACTAAAAAAACTTTCATATTTTGTTTCAATTATCTTCACCATTTTTAGTATAGCATAGCAAGTATAAAAAAATTGTCGAAATAAATTATTTATTTAAAAAAATATTTTCGTAATTATAAAGGCGGCAATTATCCCCATTAAATCGGCAAATAAACCGACCTTTAAAGCATAACGACTTTTAGTTACTTTAATACTGCCAAAATATAGAGCTAAGACATAAATTGTTGTATCAGTACAACCTTGTAAAGTACTAGCAAGTCTTCCAATAAAACTATCGGGGCCAAAAGTAAGAAATATGTCATTCATAATGGCTAGTGTTGCCGAGCCACTTATTGGTCTTAATATAGCCATTGGCAAAATTTCCATCGGTATTTTTGTTAAAGCAAATAAAGGTTTTAAAAAATTTAAAGCCCAAGTTAAAAAATTACTATCTAAAAATATATTAACTGCGAAAACCATAGCTATAATTGTTGGTGTAATATGAAAAACCATGATTAAACCTTCTTTAGCACCTTCTAAAAAAGTATCATAAACATTTACTTTCTTTTTAGCTCCATAAATAATTATTAAAAAAACAAATAAAGGAATAATAATTTTCGACAAAATATTCATCTTTTATTTTTCCTCCTTATCATATAATCTAAAAGTAAACCTGATATACTTGAGGCAAGTGTTGCTAAAATACTAGTAATAATTATTTCCGTAGGATTTCTACTCCCTGATGCTATTCTAAGAGCAATAACCGTGGTAGGTATAATCGTAACTCCTCCTGTATTTAAAACTAAAAAAGTAATCATAGCCTCAGTCGCGGTATCTTTTTTAGGATTATCTTTTTGTAATTCTTGCATAGCTTTTAAACCAAAAGGGGTCGCGGCACTTCCTAGCCCCAGCATATTCGCAGCAATATTACTTGCCATATAACCTAATGCTTTATGGTCTTTATCTAAACTAGGAAAAAGCTTACTTAAAATGGGATTCAATAATCTTGAAAAACTATTTAATAACCCTGATGCTTCGGCGATTTTCATAATACCAGTCCAAAGAATTATTAAAGGCATCATTTCTAAAACTAAATTAACTCCACTTGAAGCATGTTTTAGTATTCCATTATTGATGACATCAAAATTCCCCGTTATTAAAGAATATACTATGGCAATAATAATTAAACCAGCCCAAATAATATTTACCATTTAAACCACCCTAATAATTTTTGCCAAAAAGATTTCTTTGGTGTTTCTTCCTTAGTTTTTTTATTTTTAGCATATATACTAATATTTTTAAGTAAAGTATCTTTAAGCATTACTTTAGCTTCCCCAATTTTAATATCATCAATAACTTTATCATATTTATAAATATTTATATCTATTTTTAAGTCTTTTTGTTCTTCTTTAGTTACTAAAGCATAATAATCTTCTTTAACATAAAAATCAATATTTTGATAATAAGTATCATCTATTTTAAAATTATTTTTATCTATAGCTAGTACTGCTTCATATTTATTAAAATAAGTTTCATATAACTCTTTATGATCATTAAAATCATTACCATCATTTAAAGTAACAACTACTAAATTTTTATTATCTTTACTCGCAGTCGTAACTAATGTTCTATTCGCGGCCATAGTATAACCAGTCTTCCCTCCGGTTGTATATTGATACATTCCAAATAATTTATTTTTACCTTCCCAATTATAAGTCTTTAAATTACTTTCAGCTTTATATTCTCTAGTTCCAAATATTTTCTTAAAAGTTTCATTTTGCATAGCTACTTTAGTTAATAAAGCCATATCATAAGCTGTAGAGGTATTACCTACACCATTCACATCTAAACCATGAGGATTAACAAAATTAGTATTTTTCATCCCAATAGTTTTTGCATACTCATTCATTAAATAAACAAAAGAATCTACGGAACCCGCAACAGTTTTAGCCACCGCAACCGCTGCATCATTTCCACTTCGAAGCATTAAACCATATAATAAATCTATTAATTTAATTTCTTCACCCACACTTAAATAAACACTAGAACCATATGCTTTTAAAACATCTTCATCAACCACTACAATTTTATCTAAATCACTATAATTAATGGCAATTAAACAAGTCATAATTTTGGTAATTGAAGCAATTAAACGTGGTTCATTACTTTTAAGTTCATATAAAACACGCCCACTGTTTAAATCCATCACAATAGCTTTTTCTGCACTAATCGCATGAACATTTAAAGGAATTAACATTAATAATAAAGCAATAAACTTTTTAATAGCTCTTCACCCATATAAGTTTATGTCCTATCATCTTTTTTCATGAATTATTTATTAATTATCTACCAAAATTATTTTTTCTTTCTTGGGATATATTTTCAATCTTAAATATAATATACTAGAAAAACACAACTAGAAAAACGCCCTTGAAAAAAATTCTATTTTATGTTATTATGAATATGCAAGAAGCAATTGCATAAAATAAAAAAGGGAACATTCAGTTTTTCCGAGTTGAGTGTCTACCCAAAAATTAATTTGATTAGGCACTTATTCTAGCGAATGAGTGTCATTTTTTTATAACTGCTACCAGTATCGATAGGAGAAATAAAATGATAGCAATGAGCCTTAAAACTTTTATAACAAAAGTTTTAGTTTTCATTATATCAAACATCCTCTCCATATATAGATTTGGTAGACACTCAACAACTGATATTCCCTATTTAAATTATATCAAAAAAATACATTATAGACAATAACTACACCTTAATATAAGATAAAAATTTAAATATTTTTTTAACAACTAGAAAAACGCCCTTGAAAAAAATTCTATTTTATGGTATTATGAATATGTCAAGGAAACTTGCATAAAATAAAAAAGGGAACATTCAGTTTTCAAGAGTTGAGTGTCTACCCAAATAAATTTGTGAAGACACTTATTCTAGCGAATGAGTGTCATTTTTTTAATTCAATTATCAAAAAGATAAGAAGAAATAAAATGATAGCAATGAGCCTTAAAACTCTTATAACAAAAGTTTTAGTTTTCATTATATCAAACCTCCTCTCTATATAGAGATTTGGTAGACACTCAACAACTGATATTCCCTATTTAAATTATATCAAAAAAATACATTATAAACAATAGTTGGCCCCAGTATAAAAAGAAAAAAGACTACTTTTTTAAGAGTCTTATTTAGTCATTAGCATCTTCGTAATTATATAGACCATGAATTTTTTCTAAAACTTCATTACTTGGTTGGACAACTTGCCATTTACCATCAACTTTTTTAGTTTCAATCACTATATTATAAGTTACAGTTTCTTTAGTATCTTTCATTAATCTTAATTTATAGTCTAAATATTTTTGAGCATCATATTCCCCATCTGTTAAAAAATCCCCTGGATTACTATTTAAATATGTACTAGCTTCCCGACTAGCTTTATATAAATCATAAACTGTTATCTTTACTGTAACATGAGCTGTATCCCCATCATAACTTTCATCTTCAATTTTATAATCTAAATCCCGATATTGTTTCTTTAAAATATCTCGATAAATATCCTCTTCATCTTTAGTTAGATTTTCTTCTTCAATAATTGTATCAATATCTTGTAAAATATTATCTTTAAGTCCTTTATAATCATTTAAATACTTATCTACCACATCTTTTGCAGTTTCATTTGTACAAGAACAACCTACCACCATAAATAAAGTACTAATTAAAACTAAAAATTTCTTCATTCTTCACCATTCCTTATTTCTATTATGAGAAAAGAAAAATAAAAATATACAAAAATGTTTTAATTAACTATAAAAATTTAGAATTATTAGACTTATATTTACTTATCACTAAAAATTATTCTTCAATATTAGTATTTAATAACTTTAATATTTCATTTGAATAAATATTTTTACTAAAAATATTTAAATTATTTATCCTATCAACAAATAAAACGTATTCATCATCAAAAATATATTTAATTATACTATTATTATATTCTTTTGAAAAAGTAGCATATTTAATTAATTTTTCTATTGGAAAAATACCAAGTGATATTTCTTCCATCTTTATTTGTATTGTAATAGCATCAATATTATATAATAAATACTCACCATCAACGGCATCTTTTATATCGGTGTCAATAGATGTTATTTTAAAATATTTATTAAATGAACTAATTACTTTTGTATTATTAATATTAGTATATTTGTGTTGATAATTATAAAAATATGCCTCACCTTTCACATCTATATTAATATTTGTAACTAAATTATTTTCAATTTCAAAAGTAATAATTTCATCTTTATTTTCACATATAATTTCATTGCTTTCATATTTACAATTATCATCTTGTATTTTATTTATTATATCTTCTAAAAAAATGTATCTATTATCAGCTTCAAAATATGGATTAAATATTTCTTTTTTAGTTAAACTATCATAAATAAAATTTCCTTCAATTTGATAATTTATATTTTTTAAATTTTCAATATTAGGATAAGATGATCTAATACCATTATCAATATTATCATATCTAGTCCCATTATATTTTAAAGTATATTCATTAGATTTAATAACTATTTCATAATCATAATTTGAATTAATTAAATTTTTAATATATTTAACAATATTAGAATCATTAGAGTTAATTACATTATCTTCCTCAATATTATCTTCATTATCTTCATCAATAATATTATCTTCTACTTCACTTGGTCTATGGCTATTATAAACTTTTTTAAATACCAAATAAGAACTAATACCTATTAAAATAAAAAATATCAAAATTAAAATATAAATTAAAGTTTTTTTCATAGTTTACAGCTTTCTTTCTAAAAAAATTATACATTAATCAAAAATATATGTCAATTTATAGATTTATTAATTTAACAAAATATACAAAAAATGTTTTAATTACTTAAATTTTATAGTATAATTAATTTGGTGATAAAATGGAAACATGGTTACAATATGTATTAATTGGTCTTGCATTAGTCATAATTTGTTTAATAGTTTTAAAATTAAATAAAAGAGATTTTCGTATTGAAGCTAATAAATTAATTGGTTATTTAGGTGGTAAAGATAATATAATTAGTGCCGAAGCTAATATGAGTCGATTTAAAGTAACATTAAAAGATATTACTTTAGTTAATAAAGATGCTATTGAAAAATTAGGTGCTAAAGGAATTGTTGAAATAGATAATCAATTAAAAATAATATTTGGTGCCAATGCTCATCAATTAAAAAAATATATTGATGATATTATTTAGAAGCAAAAAGCTTCTTTTTTTTATTTTAAACTGTATAATTTCTTTATTTCTTTTAATTTTAAAGGACGATACTCCCCTATTTTTAGATTATCTAAAGTTAAGAAAGCTATTTTTGTTCTCTTAAGTCTTACAACCGGATGATTTAAACTAGCAAATATCTTTTTAACAATATGATTACGACCTTCAGCAATTGTTATCTCAATAATGGTAAAATTACCATCATAATTTTTTTCTCGCACTTTAAAATTATTAGTTTCGACTAGACGATCATCTATTACTAAACCTTTTTTTAAATTAAATATATCTTCTTTAGTTAAAATACCTTTTATTCTTGCTACATAAGTTTTAGGAATTTTATTTTTAGGATGCATTAAAATATTAGCAAGTTCCCCATCATTAGTTAAAATAAGTAAACCAGTTGTATCATAATCTAATCTACCAACTGGATAAATTCTTGCCTCAGTATTAATTAAATCAACAACCGTTTTCCTGTTATGTTCATCATTAGTAGATGTAATTACTTTAGGAGGTTTATTTAATAAATAATATTCTTTTTTTATTTCTTGATTAATTATTTTATTATCTATTTCAATAATATCATTAACATCAACTTTAGTCCCTAATTCTTTTATAATATTACCATTTACTTTAACATGCCCCGTTATAATTAAGTCTTCCGCTTTTCTTCTAGAAGTAATACCTAAATTAGCAATAACTTTTTGTAATCTTTCCATAATCTACCTAAATAACATATAGCCTAAAAATAATATTAATAAAATATAGACTATCCAACCATTAATTTGTTCTTTTTTCGCATCTCGACCAGGTATACCTAAAGCCATCGTAAGTAAATAACCTCCAATTAAACCACCAATATGGGCAAAATTATCAATACCACTTAAAGTAAAACCAATTATTAAATTCAAAATAATAACTGGAATAATTTGAGTTTTTAAAACAGTTCCTAAATATAAACGATAATGATAACCAAAATATAAAAGTGAACCAAGTAAACCAAAGATAGCTCCACTTGCCCCCGCTGAAACAGTCGTATGTAAAACAACTGACAATAAAGAACCTAATAAGCCACTTCCTAAATAAACAATAATAAATTTAGTTTTACCTAAAAAAGATTCTAATTGGCGCCCAACAATCCATAAAGCATACATGTTAAATAATAAATGTAATATGCCAATATGTAAAAACATAGAAGTAATAAGACGCCATACTTCACCAGCTTTTATTAAAGGTTGATAATTAGCTCCAAACTTAAGTAAAGTCTCAACACTTTCACTACCACTTCCAAAAATATAAGTTGCAATAAACATTAAAACACAAATAATAATTAAACTAATTGTCATAATAGGTTTTTTAGGGGAAAATATTTTATTAAATATTTCACTATCTTTATAAGTTTTTTCATTAATATCATTAGTAACATCAACAATTAATTCAATACCTTGTTTATCTTTTACTAATTTATTTTTTAAATTAGGAAATATAGCATTAATTTGTTTATCTTTAGTAATATCTTCCATATTAGGAATAACTATAGAATTAATATTTTTATTCTCACTATCAATTGTACAATTATCCCCTACATCAACTAAAATATTTAAAGTATTAACTTTCAAAGATAAAGTTTTTTTCTTTATTTGTTCCACAATATTATTAATTTTAAATAAATCAAATTTATATTGTTCATTATTATGAATATGATTAGAATTAATTCTAATAATACGATATGGACCATCAACATTTTCTAACCATATTTCATCTTTAGCCCCTTGAACCATTATTGGCGTATAATTTTCCTCAGTAATAAAATAATGCACTAAAGCCATAACCATTTCCGCATTGCGACTTGTAATACTAAAATTCAAAATTAATCACCTCAAGTAATCTTATTTTACAATAAATCATATATTTAGTAAAGAGGTGATGATATGACTTTACTATTTTATTTAACATTTATCTATTTAATTATCATGACTTTTTATTATTTTATTTATTTAAAAAAACTAGATTATGATAACTTATTTGTTATTATCTTAAATTTTACTTTTTTAATTATTTTACCCCTATATTATAATTATTTTAATGATTTAAAGTATAGTTTAATAATTAGTACTGTTTTATTTATTAGTTCTTTTGTCTATAATTTAAAAATAAAAGAAATATTTCATGAAAACAAAATATTTCCTTTAATATATTTTTTAATAAATTGTTTTATATTAGGTTATTTAATTGGTATAAGTTTATAATTCTTCTAAAGTTTGTAAATAATCTTCAAAATATTTAGGAAGTGGACAAGTAAAAGTCATTTCCTTTTTTGTTATAGGATGAATAAAGCTCATTTTATAAGAATGTAAAAATTGCCCAAATTCGGTAGTTTTATCTTTAGTATAAACCGGATCATTAAAAACTGGATAACCAATATAAGACAAATGAACTCTTATTTGATGTGTTCTCCCAGTATCTAAAACACAACTTATTAAAGTATAATCTTTATATCTTTTTAAAACTTTTAAATGCGTAACTGCTTTTTTACTATTAAGAGGAGTAACAGTCATTTTATCGCGATGAATTTTATCCCGGCCAATGGGCGCATCAATTGTTGCACTACTATTTTTAAATTCCCCTTTAATTAAAGCAATATATTCTCTTTTTATTCTTTTATTTTTAAAATCATCCGCCAATAATTCATGAACTTTATTTGTTTTAGCAATTAAAAGTAAACCACTGGTATCTTTATCAATTCTATGAACTATCCCGGGGCGTGACTCTCCACCTACATCACTTAAATTTTTCGTATATTCCATTAAACCATTTACTAAAGTATTATTAAAATTACCAGCCCCCGGATGAACTACCAACCCACTAGGCTTATTGATAACCATTAAATATTCATCTTCATAAACAATATCTAAAGGCATAGCAACCGGCACAATATTTTCTTCAGGACTTTCATAACTATCTATATCAATGGTTATTAAATCATCAATATTTAATTTATAACTAGCTTTAACAACCTTTTTATTAACTAATACTAATTTTTGCTCAATTAACTTTTGAATAAATTCTCTAGAATAATCTAAATTAGCCCCTAAATACTTATCTATCCTAATATTTTCTTCTTTACTTCTTATTTCCAACTCGATCTTCTCCTTTAATAATTGCTATAATAAGTAATACAACCCCAATTACAATTGCAATATCTGCAATATTAAAAATAGGATAATCATAATTAAATATTTTAAAATCTAAAAAATCCCGAACATAACCTAAAAATAAACGATCACTTAAATTAGATAATATTCCTCCAATTAAAAGCATAAATCCCCAGTTATTACGAGTATTTTTTTTAAAATTAATCATCATTTTAATTAATAATACTACGGCTATTATTGAAAAGATAATAAATAAATAGCTATAATTATTAAAAATACTCCAAGCTCCCCCTGTATTATGGACTACAGTTAGTTTAAAAAAATCATTAATAACATTTATG
>CANROL010000005.1 GCA_947632255.1 uncultured Bacilli bacterium | reverse complement strand
TAATAACAAAGTAATATTATCATCTGGTAAACGATAATCTATTTGAGCAATTCTAGTATATATAACTAATTCTTTATTATTAGCTTCATATTTTTCCATACTATATATAAATGCTGGAAAATTCGTAAAATCATATATTTCATATTCATCATCTACTAATTCATAACTATATATACCATCTGTTATAAAATCTGCTAAATTAGCATTAGAAACATCTTTATTATACATTTTTAATACAAGTTTATTTATAACTTGTTTAGTTGCTTTAGTTGTTTTATCTTCAATATTTAATCTTAAAGCATTTCCCACTAAAGCTTCATAATTAACATCATCTATAGTTGTTTTAGATCGAGAAAAAATAAGATTTGAATCATCATCAATATAATTAGAAGGTATATATTCTAAATAACTATTTAATTCTTTATCCGTTAAGGTTACTTTTCTATTTCCTAAAAAATAAATAAGAACACCTACCAAAACTACTAGTAAGACACCAATTACTATAAAAATTACTTTATTTTTTTTCAAAATATAACATCTCCCTTCTTGTTAATTTATTAAAACATAAATAATATAAATAGTCAAATTGAGAAGCCTATTTAAGTCATCTAGTTTACATAAAATTTACAATAAATTATAATAAAAAAGAAAAAAACTCAAATTGAGTTTTTAAAATTTATATTATTCGCAAGTATTTGCACTTTTATTCCAAGTCTTACCTTGTTCAACGCATTTAGTAGATGCTTCTGAACAGCTACCTGGCTTAGTAATACATAAAGAACAAGCATCAAATTCAGTTTTTACATCTTTAAAACTACCTACCATTTTAAATACTAAACCAACAAGTGTAGGTACAAAGAATATTATAACACCTGCAACTGCTCTAATAGCTAAAGATTTAACAGACTTCTTAATTTCATCATCTTTACTAGCAACAACAGCTTTTCCTAGATCAATTGCTCCAAATATAATAATTATTATAGGAATAACAATTTTAAATACTAATAGTACATAACCTATTATTTGCCAAACTTCCCATAAATCACTACAAACATGTGGTGCATCCATTATTAACATAAACATTTCCTCGCTTTCTTTTTTCTATATTTATTCTAACCCATGTTCCAAATATTGTCAAGTTTTTAGACATTAAAATGTCAAATTATGTCTAAGAATTCATTAATAATAAAACTGCTAAAACTAAAAGTACCATTACACCAACCCCAGTTGTTATAAGCATACTCATAGTTTTACTTTCCATTTTCTCTAAACGATTTTTATATTTAGTTTCTCTTGCTTTTTGCTGTAAATTAGAAATCGTTTTTGAAAATGCTAATAATTGTTCTTGTTTTCTTTCTTGACGACCTAAACTTAAACGATACAATAACCGCATCATTCTCATTGAATCTCGAACAGGATATTTTCTGGCAAATTCCATATAAGGTTCAATTGTATCATCACCAGCATTTATGGCATTAACTAATTCTTTTAATCCATCTTTAAATATTTCTGGAGCATCCTCTAAAGATTTACCCATTGCAACGGGTACAGTATAATGTTGAATTAATATTTCTAATCCCTTTAAATAATAAGGCAACATTGTATCAATTTCATGTAAATGTCTTTTATAATAATTTTTTAAATTAATATAATCTAATTTAAAATAAGCAAAACCCACGACTAAACAAGCTAAAGCATAAGTATAAGACATATTTTTAAGTAATAAACAAAATACTACAAACATAACTATTAAAGCATTTTGAATTCTTTTATTAAATAAAATATCAGCATTAACACTATCACCATATTTAGCTTTAACATAAAATTCATAATCGCTTTCTTTTAATTTTCTTAGATACATTTCATTATCCGCGACTAATTTACCTAAACTTATTTTACCACTTTGGATAAATATATAAAATATAACTACGGCTACAATAGCCATCTCTATTTGCATTATTCTACCCCCACATCATCATTATAATATTTTTCCCCTGTCATTAAGAAATAACAGTTAATAATAATTATCGCGTGAAGTATCAAATGTACATACCACATATCTAACAATTTTAAATAACTATCTTTACCTAATAATAATTGCATAACCATAACTAACAAAAATAATACTAAAGCAAAAGTAATAAATTTAGTATGGAATTGTTTACGATCCATTTGATCTCGATAAACACCTTCAACTAAAGCATCTATATCCATACTCATATTTTCTAAAGCTTCCCCTGAATCTTTAGCACCTTCTTTAGTAATTTGTAAGAATAATTGATGCATATTTTTAACCATATAATAAGGATATTTTTGATTAAAAAATTCTATAGATTCATCAATTGTCCCATTTTGATATGACATATCAATCATTGTTTTAATATCATCTAAAACTGGTTCTTCAATAATTCCTGAATCTCTAACCCCTTCTAGTGATTTAACAAAACTTTGAGTTGTATTAAATTCCATTATAACATTAGTGGTATATATTTGAATTTGTTCAAATATATACTCACTATAAATTCTTTTACTTCTAAGCCAAGCTAAATAAGGAATAAATAATATCGCTATACCAGCATATATAATAACAACAATTAAATTATAAAAATATAAATAAGCAATAGAAGCGGCTATACCTCCAATTACAACAACTTGTAACATATAATCTTTAAAAGTATATTCTTGTTTTAATTCCTTCATTTTAGCACTTATAGTTTTAAAACTATAAGGAGCATATTTATCATAAATTATTCCATATTGTTTTTTTAAAAAATTATAAAAACCTTCTGTATTATTATTTTTACGATAAATAATTACAAACAAAGCTATAACAATTAAAATTACCAGTTCCATTCTTTTACCTCTTCCCTATAAAGTTTCTATTTCATCAGTATTATTAGTATTATTATTTAAATTAAATAAATCTTCTTTTAAATTAACTCCTTGAATAGCTAAATAACTTCTTAAATATTTAGTTGGATTATTTAAAGTAAATTTACCATCTAAAGTTTTTTGATATATAGTATTTACACATGGTTTATTATTTTCATCAACATAAAATTCACATATTTCCATAATTTCTCTTTGAAAACGCCCTAATTTCTCACTCATATAACCTTTAACATATATTCCTATTTGCACATAACGATGTATCGTAGTTAAAAATTGTTCAACATCAATATTTGATTCAATTAAACTATACATCCGCATCGGAATTAAAGCTGCTTTATCCGAGTGAATAGTTGATATTATATGGTGCCCAGATGATATTGAATTACGTACAGCCATAACGGCTTCGGCACTACGAACCTCGGATAATAATATCCAAATTGGATTTTGTCGCATACATGTTACTAATACATCGGAATAAGAAGCAATATTATTAGTTTTCATCGCTACTATATCGCGATGAGGAAATATTCTATCTAAGTGTAACTCTAATGTATCTTCAATCGTTATAATTTTTTCATTCTCTTTAGTTGTACTAGCTAAATATTTAACAAGTTCAGTTTTACCTGAACCAGTTTCCCCACTTACAATAATATTAGCGTGTCCTTGGACACAATTAAGTAAAAAATCTAATAAATCTGCTCGAACATATTCTTCATTTAATAATTTTTCCCTATTAAGTCTTATCTTCGCTGGTGTTTTTCTTATAACTAATGCTACCCCATTTGTCGCAATAGAATCATGAATAAAATTTAAACGAAGTTCTGTACTTTCAGCATCTAAAAAAGGATGTGCCATATTGAATGTTTTTCCCATGACATTTGAACATTGGAAAGCAAGTTTTTCAATTAAAGCATTATTTATTTCTGGTCTTTCAACTCTATAAACACCTTTAGTTAATGATTTTAACCAAACTTGTCCCCCATTAGTATAAGATATATCTGTTATATCATCTATATCTAAAAACTCTTTTAAAGGCCCAAAATCTATTTGAGAAAATATTGCATCATTCATATAAGCACCTCCTTTTTTTATTCTTTTTTTTAATTATTTTTTAATAAACTTCTTGAGTTGATTCATCAGGTAATTGAACAGTATATTTTAATATTTCATTTTTTAAATACTGACTAGATACTCTTGTTTCCCCTTTTTCTTCAGAGTATTCAGCATTACCTGGAACCGGTATTAATTCAACTTTACTAGTTCCTAAATATATAGCATCAGATAGTAAATAAAATAAGTCTTCAGGTACTCCAAATAATAAAGCAGCCGGCGCATTATTATTAGTACTATCAAAATAAATACTATCACCTTTACTATCTCGAACATCCATAATTGGTAATTTAGATATTAATTCCCCAAATATTAATTTTCCATCATCAGAAGTCATTTTAGCATATAAATCAATATAATCACCAGGAACCATCGTATTACCAAAAGTTTTTAAAATATCGGTAGGAATAGCTACAACTTTATACCCTTCCGCCATTGTTTTAATAGGATTAGAATTAACTAAATTACAAGGCTTAACTTGTTCTGTATAAAAGAAACTTCCTGTTGGTACAGTTGTTCTTTCTGAAACACAATATGATGTTGCTGTATTTAAAACTTGACCAATATTAGCAATAATATTTTTATTATCACTTACAGTTTTTTTCAAAACTTCCATAGTTCCAACTGCATCTGGAGTTATTTCTCTTGCCGAACCAATAGTTTTTTTAGCATATGGAATACTAACAGTTTCAACTGCATGTTTAATTCGGTAATTATACCCAATAAACAAAACTATTATTCCTAATAATACCCCAAGTATTGTAACAGTATTTTTATTTGCTAAAAATCGTTTTAAAGTATTTAAAATATTTCCCATTTTTATCCTCCATTCTCTAACTAAGGTCTACCATTTTCTTGAGCAAAAGTTTCCAAAATAGCACTGTTTCTCGCGGTAATGGTATCGCCACCACCTTTAGTAATAACTTCAACACTTACTTTAGGTGGTGCTTCATATATACCATAAAAATTAACTTCAAAAGTATCATTACCTTGAATTGAACCCATTGATCTTAAAAATAATTCTTCATATTTTTCTTTAACAATTCTAAGTTCATTATAATCACGATAATAAGCCCAATCAACAGCCCCTAAAAGAGCTCTATCATTAACTTCTTTTATATTATAAGCAGTTTCCGTAGTAGTTGTTGTTAAATCATTAACAGTTACTGATAAACCAACAATTGCAACACCAAATACTATTAACCAATAACCCCAATAAGAACTTGACATATACTATCCTCCTTTATCTCCATGCTGGACCAATCATATTAAGTTCACTAACGTCACGATTCCATGTTTCAAAATAGCCATTTCTTGGATTATCAATATTTCTTTTATTAATAATTGTACTATTATTAACAACAGCAGAATAGTTACCATTAATTAAATCTGTGATAAAACTACTATAACAACCTATACGATCAGTACCACTAGACAATAATGATTTACAAGTTAATGTTGGATTATAATAACCACCATTACCTTCTTGTTCACTATTATATCTTCTAATTTCACTTCTTGCTTGTGGAGTCAATGTAACGCTTAACACTGGGGTAGTCTCAAATACAGAATCCCCATCATCACCAGGTTGTCCATTAACATATTTATCTTCAATAATATTTTTGGTATATTCACCTTTATCATTTTTCCAGTTATAAGCTTGAGTATCATTAGGGAACAGATTTTTAAGAGATACTTGATTATCAAAATAAGCAACACCAACATCACTATCATATAAGCAACCTACGCCTACACAATTATGTTCACAATTAACTCCAGTACAATAATCATCGTCATCACAATTAGGTCCAACACAATCAGAAACACAATTATTATTACAAGTTCCATCATAATCACAAACTAATTCAGAAGCAACATCATATAAAATATTAATTAAATATGAGCAATCATACTCTAATTGTTTTAAATCAAATACACTTCGACTACTACTAGTACTATTAAAATACTTACCTAATTGTCCAGTATCATAAAATTCCCCTAAATTAGTAACGTATACATGATAATTATGGGCACCACTTTTAGAATCAGAATCAACTGGCAAACCTTTAACTTGCGTTGAATTATTAGGATCATAATAAGTATCAGATTCACTTGACCAAATTTCACTATTATATCTATAACTATTATAGAAAACTCTATCAGGACTATATATTGCATTAACTTCAGAAATAGTTCTAGAAAATTTATCCGTACCTATTTCAATTTCCTTACTGGTACAGCCTGATCTATCACATTCTATTTTAGAAAATTGTTCTGGAGTTTTACCATGCCAATCACCATAAGTATCAGCATATGAATCTGAATTAGTTATTGTAGGATTTGCACTCATATTTCCTATACTAGGATTATGTAATTCCATATATTTATTCTCATCATAATCATAAGTTACATCAGGATCAAATTTAATTTCAGTATCCCACTCATTTGGACTAGTGCATGAAACATATTCATTAATAATTTCATTATAAGCATCTCGAGCAATTGTATATGCCGTCCATGCAGCAGTTACTTTTTCATCAAATTCATTCAAAACATCTTGTGGGTCACCATTATATCCAGGGTGACTGCGACAACCATGATATTCTCTATTATAATAAGGACAAGTTCTAGAATTAGCACCGTAACTATTTGTTACATCCCCTGATTCAGATGTATATCTGCATACCCTATTCTCTGGATCAAAAACATATCCAGATCTACAAGAAGCATAGCAAGTACAATCTTCATGACCATTAACGGTATTGCAAACTTCATTATCACCAGATTGACAACCAGTACAATAGAAACCACTATGAGATCCTACTGAACCATAAGTACCACTACTAAATGTATAAGATCTATTTTGATTTCTATTTCCTTCATTATCATAACCAGTATATCTATGGCTATATCCACTAATAGAGCAAATTTGATAACTTAAATCTCCACAATCATCATAATAATAATCACATGATATAGCACTTGGGTTCTCTTCTAAAGATTCAAAAGTTTCCTTAGCACCTAACCATTCATTATACTTAGCAATTAAATTAATTTTAGCAGCATTAGCATCTGTCTCAAATTGATCTTTCCTAATAGTATTTGTAGTACAAGTCTTAGTACCTATAATTTTAGCATTAAAATCAAAATATCTTCCAGCTTGCGTTAATTTAGCTTTAGGTAAATAAATTTGATAATCTTCTGTACATGAAATAGCACAATAATTATTTTTCGTTACTGTATAAGTATTACCCTTTTGATCTTCAATACCAACATCATCAAGATTACCAGAGTGATATTGATTATCAATAGCAGTTACAAAACAAGCTTTAATACCCCTATCCGGATCAACTCCATTTATAGTATAAGGATCTTGATAATCATCTTCACGACTAGAAACTAACAATTTATCAGTAGCTTTAGAACAACATGTTGAAACAGTATCTATTGTACTAGAACAACTTGAACAAACTTCGCCATATTGATTTTGAGCTTGACTACAATCACTAGAAGAAGGTCTATTCGTACAAACATAATCTAAATATTCACAACTACAATTTTCTTTATGGTCTTCTAAATCTTCACATGCATCTGGATTACCAGCCTCACAACTATCTAATAATTCTGTACAAGAACAAGCTTCAATTAAAGAAGTAGTAAATGTTCCTAAGTCATCAACTAAATCATTTTTAGGATTTGAATTATTAGAATCTATTAAGCCTAAAAATCTTTGATAATTGTCAGGATTACCAGGATTATTAATGTTATCTATCCACCAAACAATACCAGTATATTTTCCATATTCGCCAAATTCTGTATTACTATAATAACCATCTAAAGAAAATTTAATTTGACTATCAGCACAATCTAAATCATTTTTATATCCAGAAATTTTAACAATAATTTCTACTTCAGTATCACTACCATCAAAATATCTTATTAAATTAGTTCCTAAAGCATCACTATGTAATTCATTATCACCAATTTTAATTGTTGTTATTTCTGCTGTAACACCAGAAGGAATATGTTCTTCTTTAATACCATTAATAACAAATTCATTATTATTTTCATCTCTTAAATTAGATACTGTAAATTTTATAGGATAATCTCTTGTTAATAATTGATTATTTGCAGGACCACTAACCACAACTTCTGAAACATCTTGACTACCTCTAGTAACTTTTGAACTATTATTAAAATTATTAAGATAATCTGCTGCAGCTTGTAAAGCCTCATTAAAATATCTTTGGGCTTCTGCATCTACGGCATTATACTTAGTTCCAGCATAATGATAATTTGCACAACTATTATCAGAACAAAGTCCGTGTTTTTCAATAGTATCTTTATAGCTACTTAAATTATTTATATTAAATTTACCTCTTACTGCAGTTTGAAGATTATTAAAGGCAGTTGGATCATTTACTATCCATTTTCTTGCATTATTCCAATATAAGTAGAATCCTTGAAATTGCAAATCATTCCAAAAACGGCTACCATCATCATCGTTTGAAGGATAACTATCATAACCCCAAACAAAATGTATTGCTCTTATGGCCATTTTTCTAGCTTGATAAACATCACCATCACTTAAACCAGTAGAAGGAGTATTTGTTAAAGCACTAATCATCGCCACATCGTATGCACTATTTTGAGGTCCTTCATGAGGATCAATAAGAAAACGTTCAGCTCCTAATAATAAAATACCATCATCATTCCCACCACCAAGTTGTGCTTGTAAGCAAAATATATCTTTATCTCTAAATAATAAAGGATTATTACTAGTAAGAAAATATCTTTCATAACCCATTTCTTGTTTATTATTGCCAGAATCATACCAATTAAACACATCTTGTCTCCAATAAGGATAAGTTGTTTCATGACTTCGATTAGCGTGCGTTACCTTTGTAAAATCTAACTCGGGAACTGATCTAAATCCATTTGGATTAACGATTATTTTTGTTCCATTTATAATTCGACAATTTTGAGAATTTAAATCACCACAATCATTAGGTCCACCTATATTAATAGCTTTACTAACATTCATATTTATAAGCATTAAAGCTACTGTAATAATAAATAAACTAATATAATTAAATAACTTCTTCATATTATTTTCTCTCTCTTTTCTTTTTTAATAATATCACAGTAACTATACCCCCGCCAATTACTACAACAGATGCTGTAATAATTATTCCAACTTTATTCTTTTTAATAAATTCTTTTAAACTATTTTCTTTCTTTTCTTCAGGAACAATTACTTCCCCTTCACTATTAACTTTTCCATTTTCATATTCCCCAACTAAACGATAAAATTCACTTTCATCATTTGTTACTTTAACATTTAAATATTGATGGCACAAGTAAAATTCTTCATTACCACTGCAAGCTCCAAAACTACTAAATCTATTATAATATGGTGTTATTAAATTTTTGGTATATAATACTTTATCTTGACAATCACCAGTTTTACTAGAACTATAAACAGTAATAGTATAATTATGTAAATTATAATAATCATTTTGTACAAAACTAATTATACCATCTTTAGCTTGACTATAATTATAAGTAACTTCTTTATCTGTTACATCATCATATACTTTAATATCCATATTATCAGTAACATTACTAATATATATTTCATAGTAATTTTCTGAAACCTTCATATTATCGTATTCTTTTTTTTGTTCTTCTGTAAGACCATCTGGATATCCATAAGGATTATCAATTTCTCTAGATTTAAGTTCATAACTAGCTTGAACTTTTAAAGCTTCCGCATTTAAATCATTTAAAGCTTTTGTATCACATACAGCATAAACCATCTTACTACTAATTAAAAACATTAATAAACTAAAAAAAATGATTTTAACTTTCTTCATAGTATACACCAACCTCTATTAAGAATTATAACATGTCTAACTTTCATTTTCAACCCTTTTGTAGAAAAAAGAAGCTCATAAAGCTTCTATAATAAAGTCATTAAAATAATAACAACTAATAAACACATAAACATTCCTAAAACAAATTTCCAAATATGTTTTAAGTAATCTTTATAATTAACTTTTAAAGTAGTTAATCCAATACCTAATAAAATACTAGTAGGTACAAAGAATTGACATAAAGCATGCATACTATTAAACATTATAAAGATTGGATTAATATAATCAACATATTCTAAAGCTAAATAAGCTCCCATTGTACTTCCTGTAAAAGCAATATCCCCATGGAATATTCCTGTTACTATTGAAGAAAGTAACATTGTTGCTAAATTAAATCCATCACTGAAATTTAATATCTTACTAACTACTGTTGCTATATAAGGAGTTATATTAGCTATTAAAACTAAAGCATAGAATCCTATTACAACTAAAATAGGTTTTATAACTTTTTTAATTCCTTCACCAATATAACTAACTAAATCATTAAATTTAATTCTATAACATAAAGCAATTATTAGTGTAAATAATACCATAAATGGTGGTAAAACAAATAAATTCCACATACTTAAACTACTAGGATATTTCCCTAAAATACTTTTAAATACATAAAAGTTATCCCCAATTCGAACATCATTTACCATATCTCTAAAATCACTAAATATTTTAATATTAAAATTAGTAACCCAATCTGTATATTCAATAAATACTAAAACAAATAGTAAAATACCTATAATTATAAATGGTATATAATTAGATCTTTTAGTTGTATCTTCTACTTCTAATTCAAACATCGTTGAACTTTCTTCATTTTTATTCTTTTTTAAACGCATTAATGTTAAGAAATTAAATAATACTAAACCAATAGCTAAAATCCCTATTCTAATTAATAATGTATTATATAACATATCTTTTAAAGGAAGTGTTGTACTAACAAATCCTTGAGCAAATTGCACTAAACCATCAGTTCCTAATGTTGCCCCTAAAACACCAACTAACATTGAACCAAATGTTGTAAGTAAAATAGTTATTTTATCTAATTTCATCTTATTTAAGATAGAAACAATAAAAGGAATAAATAATAATACGACGAATTCATTAGTTAAAAAACTAGTTAAAATACCAATTAAAACTGATGTAATTACTATTACTATTTCTTTATGTTTAATAAATTTTTTAGCTATACTTTCTACTAATCTTTTATAAGCATTAATATGAGAAAATACACTATACATTGCTCCTAAAACAAGCAAAAATATAATCTTATCTATTCCAAATTCAATCCCATAATAAAATAGCCCTTCAATATCATTTAATCCAAATCTAATCATTCCTCGGTCACTAAACCCTGAAGATGTAAATCCTCCTGCTGGTATAACCCAACTAAGAAATATTGCCAAGATGAATAATAATATTCCTGCTTTTAATAAGCCATATTTTTTTTCTTTCATTTTTTTCCTCCTAAACGTATTATAACGCAATTTTATGAAAAAAAAAAGAAAAATTATTATTTTATCAGGATAAAAACATAGATATTATTATTGACAATATTTTTAACCTTATATTATAAGGCTTTAATTAAAATTTTGTTCAAAAAGCCGACACAAATTTTTTTAATAAATGTAAATAAATGTAAACTTTTTTTCTC
The DNA here is from genome assembly GCA_947632255.1 of uncultured Bacilli bacterium. Classification (GTDB taxonomy): domain Bacteria; phylum Bacillota_I; class Bacilli_A; order RF39; family UBA660; genus Caccenecus. Next base: position 8,520 of record CANROL010000005.1, on the reverse strand, counting down.
GAAAAAATAGTAAAAATCTTAAAATATTCTCATTTAATAAACTTAAAATAATGTTAAATTATTTATAATAGTTAAATAACTGTTATTTTTATAGCTATAATTAGTATATTTTAAAGTTTAAATATATAATTTATTAATAAATTATAAAACGGTTTTTTAATAATTAAAATCAAATAAACCCAGGTTTTATATGGGCTTATTTGATTTTTTAAAAAAATTTATGTTTTTATCCTGTTATTTTATATATATTTAGTTAATTATATATTAAATTATTTTTATTATATATATAACATTTTTCTTCTAAAAGTAAAAAATTACAGCATCTATCTTTAATATTTAGAGGTAATTTATTGTTTTTATATAAATTATATAGTATTTTGGACTTGTTATAAATTAGTTTTTTATTAGCATTTAACCATCTAAGTTGTTTTTTCATTAAAACAATTCGTAACCTTTCATCTTTATCATCAGTTTTTTTATTTAAGTCAAATAATTCATAATTTTCTTTAGTAACAGGTATCATATTATTAAAATTAATTACCCCATACTTAGCATTATTAATTTTAATTAAATCTAAAGAATTTTTTAATTTCTTATGTTTTTCTTTAGGACTAGATAATGGAGCAAAGTATTCTATATCATTAATCTTAAATAAAACCCCTATAAAAGGTCTTAATTTTTTAATTCCCGCATTATATGAAACTTTTTTATCAAAGTTTCTTAAATAATTACAATATTTTGCATCAATTTTTACAATCTTAAAATTCCTATACATAAAACCTCCTTAATTAAAGTAGTAAAAAGATTAGAGTTTGCTCTCTAATCTACTTTTTTAGTTGCCACTTATAGAGCTGGCTTCACTCAACTTTTTTGGTTGCCATTTATAGAGCTGGCTTCACTCAACTTTTTTGGTTGCCATTTATAGAGCTGGCTTCACTCGCTTTTTTATATTATATGCAACAAAATGCATAACATAATTGCTTATGTACCTAGAATATATCATATTATTAATGGTATGTCAAACTTTTTTCATAAATTTTTTTATTATGATAATGGTTTCATTGTTGGGAATAAAATAACTTCTCTAATAGTATCACTATTAGTTAAAAGCATAACTAAACGATCAATTCCCATTCCCATTCCTCCAGCAGGAGGCATACCATATTCCAAAGCTTCTACAAAGTCTAAATCCATATCATTAGCTTCTTCATTTCCTAAAGCTTTTTCTTTTAATTGTGCTTCAAATCTTTCATATTGATCAATTGGATTATTTAACTCTGTAAATGCATTCGCATATTCACATCCTAAAATAAATAATTCAAATCTTTCTGTAAAACGAGGATCCATTGCATTCTTTTTAGCTAATGGACTTATTTCCACTGGATGTCCATAGACAAAAGTTGGTTCAATAATAGTATCTTCTACATATTTCTCAAAAAAAGCATTAACAATATGACCAAAAGTAAAATGTTCTTCCATAGGAATATTATGTTCTTGAGCTAATTTTACTGCTTCTTCATCACTAACTTTAAAGAAATCAATTCCCGTTTTTTCTTTAATTAAATCAACCATATGAGCTCTTTTAAAACCTGGTGCTAAACTTAAATGATGTCCTTGATAATCAATTTCACATGTTCCATTTACTTCCATTGCCGCAGTACTTACTAACATTTCTGTTAAATCCATCATACCTTCTAAATTACTAAAAGCTTTATAAACTTCTAAAGTTGTAAATTCAGGATTATGTTTTTTATCCATACCTTCATTTCTAAATATTCTTCCTATTTCATAAACGGCATCCATTCCCCCAACTAACAATCTTTTTAAGTTAAGTTCTGTAGCAATTCTTAAATACATATTAATATCTAAAGTATTATGATGAGTAACAAAAGGTCTCGCAGCTGCCCCACCTAAAATAGTTCCTAAAATAGGTGTTTCTACTTCCACATATCCTAAAGAATCTAAAGTATGTTGAATTGAACGAATAATTTTAGGACGCATAAAAGCAACTTTTCTGGCTTCATCATTCATAATTAAATCTACATAACGTCTTCTATATCTTTCTTCAACATCATTTAATCCATGAAATTTTTCTGGAAGTGGTTTTAAAGCTTTAACTAAATGGGTATATTCTAAACATTTAATTGTAATTTCCCCAGTACCAGTTTTCATAACCACACCTTGTACTCCAACAATATCCCCAATATCAGCACTTTTAAATAAATTATAAGTATCTTCACCAACATCATTTATTGAAATATAAATTTGAATATTACCTAATTTATCTTTAATTGAAAAGAAACTAGCTTTCCCCATCTTGCGGATAAACATAATTCTTCCTGCTACTTTAACTTCAGCTTTTAAATTTTCTAATTCATCATGTTCCATATTTCCATATTTTTCTTTAATATTTAAAGAAAAATCACTTACATCATATCTACTTCCAAAAGCATCAATTCCTAATTCATTTAATTTTTGTAATTTTTCTCTTCTTACTAATTCTTGATCACTAAATTCTCGCATATAAACACCTCTAATAAAATATATCATAAAAAACTATTCTTAGCAAATAAAAAAAAGGCCTAAGCCTCACTTTTTTTAAATTTTAAACATTTTATTAGACTTTTTACTATATAAATACAAAGCTCCAATAGCCACAATTCCTAAACCTATTGCAATATAAGGAACAACACTTCCAGTTTGAGCATTATCTGGAACATCATCTGGTGGCGTTGTAGGAGTCACATTATCACAAACTTTATGATATTCTTCTTCACTTACTTCAACCCATTCATCATTAAAGTAATGATTACCAACTACCATACAATTATTAAAAGTTAATGGTGAATGTGCCAAACTACATTCTTTTTTACTAGGATCTAATATATCTGCTGCAACAGTAAATAATTCAGTCTTACCATTAAGAGTTACCCCATCTTTTACTTTAAATAATAATTCTACTGCAGATACAGTACCATTATTATCAGTAATATTAGTTCTACTTGCATAAACAAGATCAAAACTACTACCTACTGCTGCTCCAATATTACTCATATCTACTTGAACATTATTTACTTCTAACAAATTAAGATAAACATACCCTTTCGTCGTACTTGTAACATAATATGTTTGAGTAAAATACTTCCCTCCATTAGGTTTATCTTGCCAAGTTGTTTCTTCTAATGTTAAACCATAAAGTTCTGCTGCATAAGTTTTAGGCACAAATACAAAACCCATTAAAATAATACTCATTAATAATAAAAATTTTTTCATTCTTCTACCTCTTTCTACTATTATGACCTAATTATAACATAAAAATGTAAAAAAGAAATAATTTTTTTAAAAATTATTAAAAATATTTAAAAAACTGTCAAGTTATGTTATTATATATATGGTGGCTAATGTGAAAAAGATATTAATAAACATTAAAAATAATGAAATAATATTTGCATATAAAACTAATAATAGTGCTATTAATAATGATTTAATAAATACTAATATCATAAGTAATAATGAACTTATTTTTAGTGATAAATATCTTACTGATAATACTAAAATTATTACATCTTTTCTAAAAGAATTAGCTATTCAATATAATATTACAAGTGCTATAATTACCAAAATAGATTTAGTTTTATTAGTCTTACCCCTTTTAGCTAAAGCAACTTCTATCAATACTTTATATATTAAAGAAGATGAAGTCTTAACTTATGCTATTACCGAAGCTTTAATTAATATAAAACATATAACTAAAATAAATTGTGCTAGTATTCAACCCTTTATGTTAGAATTATTAGATAAAAATAATATTACTTGTGAAACCCGTAATGAAATATTATATATCAGTAATTTTATGCAAAATAATAATTTATTTAATTATGCTAATATTTATTATAAAACTAATATAAGAATTAATTTACCCTTAGATTTAGAAGATACAAAAGATTTAAATGATTTTTGTAAAATAAATAAATATTTAAAAACTATTCATGTTAATAAATTTATCCCCAGTGAATTAGAACATTTAATTAAATTATTACTTACTTATAATCGTCATAATCTTAATATTGTTATTCATGAAAATATAAATGATGAAAAAACAATTAATTATTTAAAAGATTTAAATAAAAAAATGAAACAAAAATATCATATTTATTTATCTTTAGAATATTCTCAAGAATATTTAAATAAAAATATTTTTGCCCAAACTATTATTAATATGTTAAAAGTCTGTGGTTTAATTATTTCTAGTTTAGTTATTCTTGTTATAACTTATATTGGTGTTTCTAATTATGTTGCTCTAAAACAAGTTAATAAAATAAAAGAAGATTTAGCTAAAACTATTAAATTAACTGATGTTACAGATATTGTAGAAGAAAAAAATGCCGAGAATATTAAAAATAAAGAAGAAAATACTCCTCCTGAAAATCCCGATTCATCTATTCAAGAAGAAGAAATAAAATTAGTTACTAACTATGATCTTGCCGCTTTATTATCAGTTAATGAAGAAGTAGTCGGGGAACTTACTGTTAATAATACTAATGTTGATTATCCAGTTGTTCAAGCTGATAATAATGATTATTATTTAAATCACAATATTAATAAAGAAAAAAATCCTAATGGTTGGATTTTTATGGATTATCGTAATAATTCTATGAATTTAGATAAGAATACTATTATCTATGGTCATAATATGTATTACAGTGGAGTTATGTTTGGAACTCTACATAAAACTGCAAATAAAGATTGGTATACTAATCCTGATAATCAAATCATCACTTTTAATACTTTATATGCTAAAATGCAATTTAAAATATTCTCTATTTATCGTGTTCCTAAAACTAATGATTATCTGCGTGTTTATTTTACCGATGATGCTGATTTCTTAGATTTTATTAATGATATGACTAAAAGAAGTATTTATAACTTTAATGTTCCAGTAAATGCTAATGATAAAATCATAACTTTATCTACTTGTTCTAACAATGGAACCAAAAGATTAGTTATTCATGCTGTTTTAATAAATGAAAATCTTTAATTATTTTATGGCTACTAAATAATTTATTTTAATACCTTTAGCCATAAATTTTTTTTCATATTCAGTTTTAACATTAACAATATCACTATTAGCTAAATCTAAATTAACGTCTTTAAATTTATAATTAAACTCACTTAAATTAATTAAAGAACTTGCAAATAATTCTAAATTATCCGTTTTTAATATAATTATTTTATCTTTTTTAAATAAATTTTCATATATATTTAAAAATATTGGACTTGTAAGTCTTCTACTAGCATTTCTTTTTTTAGGCCATGGATCAGAAAAATTTAAATAAATAGTCTCTATTTCTTTATTAAAAACATTATCTAAATTTAAAGCATCCATATTAATAATTCTTAAATTAGCTAATTTATGAGGAAACTTCTTAATAGCTCTTGCAATAACTCCAGTATATTTTTCAATTCCAACAAAGTTAATATCAGGATTATTTAAAGCCATTTCATATATAAAATCCCCTTTACCCATCCCTATTTCTAAATGAATAGGATTATTATTGTTAAATTCATTTTTCCAATTATTTATTAATTTAGTAGGTTCTTTTATTAAATAATCACAATTATCTATTAAAATATCTTTATCTTTTAAATTTCTTAAACGCATATTATTCACTACTTTCTTTTAATTACATATATTATATTGAAAGGAACATTATCATGAAAAAAGACCGAAATTCATTTTTCCAAGAAGCTAATTATATGAGTCAAGCCAATTATCCTAATCCTAATATGACACCCTATCAAGCGACTAGTTATAGTAATCAAGGCTTTTATGCTGGACCACCCATAACACCCCAGATGCCTAATAATTATAACATACAAAATTCTGGATATCCAGTAAATAATGACTATTCAGATTTTGAATCTCGCTTAGCCAAATTAGAAAGACAAGTAAATCGTCTTGATTCCCGAGTTACTAAATTAGAAAATAATAGTTTTTATACTACAGATGAAATGGATAATACAACTAATGTTTATATGGTCTAACTAGACCTCTTTTTTATTTTTTCTAAATTTATTTTTAATTTTATCTAAGAAATTCTTTCCTAATACTTCATCAAATAACCCCATATAATAAGATATAATAAAATAAGTTAAAGCCCCAATTATACTTACTATGGCAATATACCCTATTAAAAATAATCTATTACTTAAATTAACTTTAATAAATAATTTAAATAAAACTAATATTAAAGTCATAGTAGTAAGTGGTACTAACATTTTCTTTAAAACCTTTAATATTTCCCCAAAATGGAAATTATATTTTTTCTTTAAGAAGAACATGGTCATAATTAAAGTAACACTAAAACCAATAATACTAGCTAAAGTAGCTCCATAAAAACTTGGCATTCCTAAAAAGTCACATAATAACATTAAAGGAACATCTAATAAAGCATTCGTCGCAATTCCACTTATAGCCGAAATATAAACCAATTTAAATTTATTCATACTTTGTAAAGTATAATTAGCTACTGTATATAAATTAGAAAATAAAGGGACAAAAATACTTATAGTTAAAACTTGTATTCCTAAAGTACTAAAACCATAAAAAACAGTCCATATTGCATTACTTAAAAAAGAAATACCAATACACATAGGAAGAGATACAAAAATAATCATTTCAATTGCTTTATTAAATTTATGATTTAGATCTATATAATTTTTTAAAGTATAAGCTTCAACCATTGCAGGCACCATACTAGCTCCTAAACCAATACCAACCGAAGATACAATAATACTTATCTTAGAAGCCCAAGTACTTAAATCAGTAGCGATTAATTCTGCATCAACTCCAGGATAACCAAGAAAATCCATAGTTTTTAAAACTAAAACCATATCTACTGTATTATATAAAGAAAAAGCTATACTAATAATTATGGTTGGTAGTGCATATTTAATTATGGTTCTAATTATTTCTTTATTTGTTATCGCGTCTTTTTCTACAAATTCTTCATCCAAATGAAATTGATGTTTATTTTTAGATAATTTTTTATAAACATACATAAGAGCAAAAGCTCCCCCCACAAAAGCTCCAAATACAGCAATACCAATAACATTTCTTAAATCTAAATGTAAAACATGTATAGCTAAATAACTACCACCTAATATTACTCCTACTCTAACTAATTGTTCAATTACTTGAGAAAAACTTGATACTGATATAATATTATGTCCTTGAAAAAAACCTCTTGTAACACTTAAAAAAGGAAATACTAATATGGCAAAAGATACACATCTAATTATAAAAGCTATATCTTGATAAGAACTTCCTCCAGATACATGTAATAACTTAGCTATAACTCCCGCAAAAACAAACATAATTATAAAAGCTATAACAGCTATAAAAGATAAAATATTTTTCCCTATTTTAAAAGCTCTAATCTTAGCTTCTTGTCTATTTAAAGTATTAAATTCATTAACCATTTTACTTACAGCATTAGGAATCCCGGCTGTTGATATTTCCAAAAACAAACCATAAATATTATAGGCATAAGCATATAAAACTGCTCCAGCACTTCCTATATATAATCATCGCTGAAAAACAGTATATTTGCTCCTCCCCCATATTCATTATCGCGGTTGCAAATTTAATATCTATTACTTCAACATCATTAGAACTCAAAAAATTATTAATTTTACCTTCTAAATCTTTTTCATGAGATTCATCAAATACTTTAACGTGCATATTATCACCAAGAAAATATTATCATATCTTCTTTAAAATAATTGTCGAATTAAATAAATTTATAAACAAATCTATAACTTCTAATTTATTATCATAACGCTTATTAGCTTTTAATTCTTTAAATACATGATAATATTTTCCATCTCTTTTATCATAAATACATAAATTAACACTTTTTTTAACATCTTCATTAGTACTTAATTGCCCAGTTATCCCAACCCCTATATCACTATCACTATATATAGCAATATTATAAGCCATTTCTTCGGCTACTTCTTTACTATATACCGTATATTTATTAATAGTTTGTTCTTTAACACCCATTTTAATCTTATATTGACTACTATAAGTAACAGCACTAAATTTTAAAACATTACTAGCCCCCGGAATATCCGTGATACAACTAGCAAGTAAACCGCCTGTACATGACTCCATCGTCGCAATCAATAATTTCTCATTAATTAAATAATTAACTATATTTTCCATTTAAATCACAATATAATTGTACCATATTATGATAAACAAATCTACCTAAAATTAAAACTAGGGCATTCTACCCCAGTATTTTAATAATAAGGTCCAGGTACATAATAACTATAACTATTATTATAAAATGGTGCTCCTGGTCTATATGGTACTTGATTTCCATAGCCATAATTAGGGGCTACATTATAAATAGGTCTTGGTCTAGTTAAACCCACTGAAGCACAGTTCTTTGTCAAGTTTTTTATTTAAAAATTCCAAACTATTTTTACCTCTCTGCCTAATGGATTGGC
>CANROL010000004.1 GCA_947632255.1 uncultured Bacilli bacterium | reverse complement strand
GAATTTAATTATGAAACTCTTGCTACCAGATTAAGAGAATTAGCTTTTTTAAATAAAGGTTTACGTATTCATTTAATAGATGAAAGAGTACCAGATAAAAGTGATGTTTTCTGTTACAATGGTGGGATTATTGAATATGTCCAAATGCTTAATAAAAACAAAAATCCTCTTCATGATGATGTCATTTATTTTGAAGGTAGTGAAGATAATATAAGTATAGAAGTTGCTATGCAATATAACGATTCTTATACTCCAAGTATTTATTCATTTACTAATAATATTAATACCTATGAAGGTGGTACCCATGAAGATGGTGTTAAAATTGCTTTAACCAGAATTATTAATAATTATGCTCGTAATAATAAACTCTTAAAAGAAAAAGATGAAGCTTTAAGTGGTGATGATGTTCGGGAAGGTTTAGCTATGATTATTTCATGTAAACATCCTAATCCTCAATTTGAAGGTCAAACCAAAACAAAACTTGGCAATAGTGAAGTTCGAAAGATTGCTAGTGATATCTTTACTGAAGGTTTTGAAAGATATTTACTCGAAAATCCTCAAGTTGCCAGAGTAATTATTGAAAAATGTATGACAGCCTCACGTGCCCGAATTGCTGCTAAAAAAGCTCGTGAAGCCACCCGCAGAAGTGGAGCTTTAGACGTTACTAATTTCTTTGGTAAGTTATCTGACTGTAAAAGTAAAGATGCCAGTATTTGTGAAATCTTTCTAGTCGAGGGAGATTCAGCCGGTGGTTCTGCCAAAAAAGGTCGTGATAGTATGACTCAAGCAATTCTTCCTTTACGTGGTAAAATTTTAAATGTTGAAAAAGCTCGTTTAGATCATGCCTTATCCAATGAAGAAATAAGAACTATTATCACAGCCTTTGGCACCGGAATTGGTGAAGAATTTGATTTAAATAAACTTCGTTATGATAAAATTATCATTATGACCGATGCCGATGTTGATGGTTCCCATATTCGAGTTTTACTTTTAACTTTATTCTATCGTTTCTTTAGACCAATCGTCGAAACTGGCCATGTATATGCTGCTCAACCACCTTTATTTGTTATCAAACATGGCAAAACTATGAAATATGTCTTAAATGAAGAAGAAAGAGATGCTTATTTAGCTACTTTATCTCCTAGTGTTAAATATGAAATCGCCCGGATGAAAGGTCTAGGTGAAATGGATCCTGAAGAATTAAATGAAACAACTATGGATATCAATAAACGTATTTTAAGGCAAATTACTGTAGAAGACGCCATGGCCGCGGATGAAATGTTTAATAAATTAATGGGTGAAGAAGTTGAACCTCGTCGGGAATTTATTGAACAAAATGCAGTTTATGCTGAAAATTTGGATATTTAGGAGGTTAAAATGGATAGATTAGTTCAAAACAATATTGTTGAAGAAATAAAAAAATCATTCTTGGAATATTCCATGAGTGTTATTGTCTCTCGGGCTCTACCAGATTTACGAGATGGCCTAAAGCCAGTTCATCGGCGTATTCTTTATGATATGCTTCAAAATGGTTTAACTCCTGATAAACAATTTCGAAAATCTGCAACTATCGTTGGGGATACGATGGGTAAATATCACCCACATGGTGACTCCAGTATCTATGAAGCTATGGTTCGTATGGCTCAAGACTTTAGTTATCGTTATACACTAGTGGCTGGACATGGAAACTTTGGTAATATGGATGGTGATGGTGCTGCTGCTTATCGTTATACCGAAGCCAAATTATCTAAAATTTCTATGGAATTATTGCGAGATATCAATAAAAATACTGTTGATTTTGATCCAAACTATGATGAAACAACTGAAGAACCTCATGTTCTACCATCGCGTTTTCCTAATATTTTAGTAAATGGGACCATGGGTATTGCCGTTGGTATGGCAACCAATATTCCACCTCATAATTTAGGTGAAGTAATAGATGGCTGTGTTGCTTATATTGATAATCCTGACATAGATACCTTAGGTTTAATGCAATATATAAAAGGTCCAGATTTTCCAACTGGTGGTGTAATTTTAGGCAATTCTGGTATTAAAAAAGCCTATGAAACAGGCCGTGGTACCATAACTATTCGGTCTCGTGCCCAAATAGAAGAAAAAAATGGTCGTGAGCAAATTGTTATTACAGAAGTTCCATATGGTGTAAATACCTTAGAATTAAAAAATAAAGTTGCCGAATTGGTTCATAATAAAATATTAGATGGTATAACTGATTATCATAGTGATTTAAAAGATGGCATTAAAATAACTATTACTTTAAGAAGAGACGCTAATGCCCAAGTAATATTAAATAAATTATACAAGCATACTGCTTTTCAAACTACTTATGGCATAATTTTCTTAATGCTAGATAATGGTGTTCCTAAAACTTTAGGCTTAAAAGATATAATATCAAAATATATTGATCATCAAAAAGAAGTAATTATTCGTCGAACTCAATTTGATTTAGATAAAGCTGAAAAAAGAGTTCATATCTTAGAAGGTTTAAAAATTGCTTTAGACCATATCGAAGAAGTAATTAAGATAATTCGTAGTTCATCTACTGATGAAGAAGCTAAAGCAAATTTAATGAGTAAATTTGGCTTAAGTGATGCTCAATCTGAAGCTATATTAGAAATGCGTTTAAGAAGATTAACCGGTTTAGAAAGAAGTAAGATTGAAGAAGAATTAAATGAATTATTAAAATTAATTGATGAATTACGAAGTATCCTAGCATCTGAAGAAAAAGTTTTAAGCATTATTCGTGAAGAATTAATTGAAATAAAAGAAAAATATAGTGATGAACGTCGAACAGATATTGATATGACTGCGTTAGAATATATTGAAGATGAATCATTAATTCCTGAAGAAGATGTTTTAATTGCTATCACTAATAAAGGTTACATTAAACGTACAACCAGTGATACATTTAAAGCCCAAAAACGTGGAGGAATGGGTATTAAAGGTATGACTACTAATGAAGAAGATTTCGTGGAACAAATGATTAATTTATCTAGTCATGATTACTTATTATTCTTTAGTAATAAAGGTAAAGTTTATCGTTTAAAAGGCTATGAAATTCCTGAATTTAACCGTCAGTCAAAAGGTTTACCAATAATAAACTTATTGCCATTAGAAAAAGATGAAACTATAAATACAATGTTAAGTATTAATCCTAATGAAGATACTAAATTCCTATTATTTGTAACTAAAAATGGTTTAGTAAAGAAAACAAGTATTAATGAGTATGAGAACATACGTACGAGTGGTAAAATTAGTATTAGTTTAAAATCAAATGATGAATTACTTACAGTTAAGAAAACTATTGGTGATGAATATGTATTATTAGGTAGTGAAAAAGGCCGTATGGTTAAATTTAAAGAATCATCTATAAGAGCTATGGGTCGTACCGCCAGTGGTGTTAAAGGAATTAACTTAGATGGCAGCAAATGTGTTTGTGCTGAAGTAGTAAATGAAGATAATAAAATATTGTTAGTAACTGTAAAAGGTTATGGAAAAAAGACTTTAGTAAGTGAATTTAGAGAAACAAGTCGTGGTAGTAAAGGTGTTAAAGCCTTAAATATAACCGAAAAAAATGGCAATATAGCTTCAGTTAAAGTAGTAGAAGAAAATAAAGAGTTGATAATTATGACGAATACTGGAACAACAATGCGAATGTCATTAGATCAAATAAATACATTAAGTCGTGTAACTCAAGGAGTTCGTCTTATCAATTTAAAAGATAACCAATATGTAACTACAATAAGCCTAGTTGAAAATCAAGAAGAAATTCCTGAAGAATAAGGAAATATCAATAAAAAGTTTACTTTATGTAAACTTTTTTAATTTGTTATTTAACTATAAAATGAATGTGGATAACTCAAAAAATACACGGAAAAACTTTAATGTTTCACGTGAAACCTTTCTAGCCCAAAATTATTCTTTTTTGTAATTCAAAATAAATATAAATTAATATTTTTTTTAAAACATAAATTAAAATTATCAACAATGTTTCACGTGAAACATTGCAATAAAAAATTAATAATAATAATTTAAACTAAAATAATAACAAAATACATTTTAAAAAATTAGAACAAATTTAAATGCAATAAAATATTCAATAATAGGATTAAATTACATAAAAAAGTTAAGAAATTTTAAAAGTTATGCACAATGTTTCACGTGAAACATTAACTATTTGACTTTAAATTAAAAATTTTTAATGTTTCACGTGAAACATATATTGCTAAATCCAAAAAAATATGCTAATATTATATTGTGCAACAAATATATTGTAACCTGGTCAGAACTGGAAAGTAGCAGCCACATCAATCTCTATTTGTGTGCACATTTTTTTTGGAGGAAAATATGCCAGATAAATATTATAATGAATTAATAAAATTAGCTTTAAAAGCCAGCAAAAAAAATGAAGTCCCTATTTCAGCTTTAATAGTCTATAAAGATAAGATAATAGCTAGAACATATAATTATCGTCAACATCAAAGTAATATTTTGAATCATGCTGAAATAATGGCAATTTTAAAAGCTAGTAAAAAATTAAAAGACTGGCGTTTAGATAATTGTGATCTATATGTAACACTAAAACCATGTTCAATGTGTGAAAATATTATAAAACAATCAAGAATAAAAAATGTATTTTATTTATTAGATAAACCTATAAATAAAAAAGAATATTACAATGTTAATATAGAACAAACATACGTACGCATACAACAAGAAGAATATAAAAAAATATTACAAGATTTTTTTAAAGCTAAAAGAGTAAGCAAAAATAATGACAATAATTAACAAATAAGCCTAAAATTCGACAAAATATTTAAAATATTTAGACGAGAAAATATTTACTATCCTTTATTTTTAAGGTATAATTTTAATGGTGATTAAAAATGGATTATAAAGTTTTGTATCGTAAATATCGTCCTGATGATTTTTCTAATATAATTGGTCAAGACTATATAATTTCTATTCTAAAAAATGCTATTGCTAGTTCCAAAATATCTCATGCATACATATTTTCGGGACCGCGAGGAACAGGAAAAACAACAACTGCTAAAGTCTTTGCTAAAGCTATTAACTGTGAACATCCAACCCCCAATGGACCATGCAATAATTGTCAAAGTTGTCTAACATTTAAAGAAAATGCGGATATTATCGAAATAGATGCGGCTTCAAACAATGGTGTTGATGAAATAAGAGAATTAATAAATAATATTAAATTAGCTCCAGCTTATTCTAAATACAAAGTATATATAATAGATGAAGTTCATATGTTAAGTACTAGTGCTTTTAACGCCTTATTATTAACTCTTGAAGAACCGCCTAAACATGTTGTCTTTATTTTAGCAACCACTAATATAGAAGCAGTTCCTATCACAATTTTATCTCGTTGTCAGAGATTTGATTTTCATAAGCTATCTATAAATGATATCACGAATCGCTTAAAATATGTTATAAAAGAAGAAAATATTGCCATTGATGAAGAAGCCATTACCGAAATATCCTACATAAGTGATGGAGGCATGCGTGATGCTTTAAGTATATTAGATCAATTATCTAGCAATTCTAATAAAATTACCTTAAATGAAGTAATATCTCACTTTGGCTCGGTATCTAAAAAACAAATAAATGATATTTTTAATACAATAATTAATAATGATATCACAAAATTTTTAGAAATCATGCAAAAATTAAAAGAACTAGCCGTAGATTATAAATTATTAATACGCCGTCTCATTGATAAAATTGAAGAAGATGCTATTGCATCTAAAAAAAATCCAAAATACCAGGGCCTAAGCTATCAAAAAATAAAAGAAATGACTTTATCCCTTGCCGAGATATCAAACTATGTTAACTTAAATATTGAACCCTACCAATTAATAACCATAACTTTACTAAATTATTTCCCGGGAAATAATTCTAAACCTCCACTAACTAATACTGAAGAACAAAAATCAGCAATCAAAATAGATAATGAACCTTCTATAAGAGAAGAATCAAATATTCAAGATGCTCCAAAAGAAAATTTAAATAGCCCTAATAAAAATGCTAATCAAGATATAAGTGATGAATTAATTATTATTCGTATAAATAATTGCTTTGTTAATGCAAGTAAAAAGTATTTAGCAACAGTTCAAAGTAATTGGCAAGAATTTTCTCAAGATAATAATTCCTTATTAAATTTAATTATTGATACTAAAGTTGTTGCAGCGAGCGATAAAGTTATAATTTTAATGAATGATGATGAAGGAACAGTAAATCTTTTAAATAAAAATCTTGACATTTTAAGTAATCTCTATAATAATAAATATCAGACAGAATATAAATTTATTGCTTTAACGAGTGATAGATGGCAACATGAACGGACCGAATATATTGCTAATTTAAAAAACAAAATAAAATATACTTATCAAGAAGAAAAAGAACCAGTTATAGAAAAAAGTAATGATGAAGATATAAAAAAAGATAATATTGAAGAAACAGCTTTAAATATATTCGGTGAAGATATAGTTGAAATAAAATAGAAAGAAGGAAACAAAAATGAATATGCAAAATCTTATGGCGCAAGCGCAAAAAATGCAACGTGATTTAACAAAAAAGAAAGAAGAAATTGAAAACAGTACTTTTGAAGGTACCTCAGAATGGGTTAAAATAGTTATCAATGGCAAAAAAGAAATAAATAGTTTAACTATAACTCATGAAGGAAATATTGATGAAGAAGATAAAGAAATGTTAGAAGATATGTTTAAAATTGCTTTTAATAACGCCAGCGCCAAAGTTGATAAAGCTTTTGAAGAAAAAATGGGTGCATATAATTCATTAGGTGGTTTATTCTAATGCCATATCCTAAAGATTTAGAACGCTTAATTAATTATTATCAAAAATTACCCGGTATAGGTCCTAAAAGTGCAGAACGTCTAGCCCTAGCCACCATTGAATTCCAAGATGAGGAAATTACCGATTTTAGTGATGCCCTAACCAAGGCTAAAAAAAATCTTACGCGCTGCACAATATGTGGCCATCTTACGGATAAAGAAGTATGTGACATTTGTGCTGATGAAACACGTAATCAAAACTTAATCTGTCTAGTAGAAGATTATAAAAGTATATTTGCCTTTGAAAGATCTGGTCAGTATCATGGTACTTATCATGTTCTAAATGGCCTTATTTCACCCATTGATGATATAGGTCCCGAAGACATTAATCTTCCTAGTCTCATAGATCGTTTATCAAAGCTTGATAATCCCGAATTAATCATGGCTTTAAAACCTACAATTGAAGGCGAAGCAACTACTTTATACATCAAAAAAATTTTGGAAAATAAAAATGTTATCATATCTCGTTTATCCTATGGTATTCCTATTGGGGCCGATTTTGACTATTTAGATAACATAACGCTTGAAAAAGCTTTAGAAGATCGTAAACAGATCTCGGAATAATAAGCATAAAATAAAATATTAAACATATATTTTAATGTGATAAAAATGATAAATAAAGTAATTAAAGTTGTCAAAAAATTATGTATTGCCTTTGTAATGTTATATGGTTTAAATTTAATTCTTAGCTCTATCAATATTTTTATACCCATCAATATTTTTACTTTAGCCATAGTAACTTTGTTAGGAGCTCCAGCCCTTATGGGATTAGTCGCAATATTTTTTCTAATTTAAAATTATAGTAAAGGTGGTAGTATGTTTGCAAGTAGTATTTTTAATGATTTAGTTACAAAATTTCATGAGAACAAGCTCGCTCATGCTTATTTAATTGAAACAAATAATTTAGATCAAGCTTTAATTGATATAAAAAATTTTTTAAAAATCATTAATTGCCCCGAAAATTATAACAATGACTGCACTAAATGTAATCTTTGCAATTTAATTAATATCAATAATTTACCAAGTATAAAAGTTATTGAACCAGATGGCACCAGCATAAAGAAAAAAGATATTATTGCTTTAAAAGAAGATTTTTCTAGTCGTCCTTTATATAGCAAATATAATGTCTACATAATAAAGAATGCTGATAAATTAAATGCCAGCAGTGCCAATTCCATGTTGAAATTTATTGAAGAACCAACCCCCGGTATTTTAGGCTTTTTCTTAACTAATAATAAAGATATAATTATTGATACTATTAAAAGTCGCTGTGAATCTTATACTGTAAATTATGAATATAAAACGTTACAAGATAGCTTAAATATTACGAATGAACAATACCAAAACTATTTAAATTTAATCAAAAATTATTTAAATTATATAAATACTTCTAAATTAATAACTAATAAAAATATTATTTTAAAAGAATACACTGAACGTCAAGATATAGAAAATATTTTTAAAATAATTTATGCTATATATTATCAAAGTTTCTTAAAAGTTAACCATGAACCTTATGATGAAACTTTACTAAATGAATTTTCTTTAAATGAAAATAAAAATAAAATTGAACAAAAACTAAAAATAATTACCAAAATTTTGACAAATATGAGTTATAATGTTAGTATAGAATTAATATTAGATAAATTTGTCCTAGAAATGCGAGGTTTAAATGAATAATTATTATATATATGGAGTTAATTTTAAAGATAATGGCAAAATCTATAATTTCAAAAGTACTTTTAAATGTCCTCTTAATGTTACTGTTATAACCGACACTGAAAAAGGTGAACAATTTGGCAAAATAATAAATGAAATAGATATTAATAATGTTAGTAATCCTGATGAATTAAGAAATATAATTCGTATTTCGACCAAAAATGACTATGATGAATATTTAAAAAATTTAAGAGATGCTAATAATGCTTTAAAAGAATGTCGAGAAATAGTAAAAGATTTAGGTTTAGAAATGAATGTCATAAATGCTAGTTATACTTTTGACCGCAAACAATTAATATTTAATTTTCTAGCCGATGAACGAATTGATTTTAGGGAATTAGCCCGGAAACTAGCTTCAATATATCGCACAAGAATTGAACTTCGTCAAATTGGCGTTCGGGATAAAGCACGCGAAGTTGGGGGCACTGGGATATGTGGCAAAAAATTATGCTGTGTGACTTTTCTAAATCACATTGACTCAGTTTCGATGACTATGGCCAAAAACCAGGGATTAGCTCTAAACCCATCTAAAATTAATGGTGTCTGTGGTCGTCTTTTATGTTGTTTAACTTATGAAGATGATGAATATGTTCGTTGTTTAAATGGGATGCCTGAAATTGGTGAAATAGTTTCAACTCCCTCTGGAAGTGGTCCTGTAGTTAGTAAAGATACTTTAAAAAGAAGTTATAAAGTTATGGTTGAAAATGAAAAAGTTGAAGTTAATTTGGGTGAAATAGATGAGCCTAATTCTTAATGATCTATATGATTATGATTTAAAAATCTATCAAGATACAGAACTTTTTAAATTTTCATTAGATTCTCTTTTATTAAGTGAATTCGTGGATATTACCAAAAAAGATAAAACAGTATTAGATCTATGCACCGGAAACGCACCACTTCCCTTAATACTTGCTGCAAAATATCCTCACTTAAATATAACCGGCGTAGAAATTCAAAAACCAATTTATGATTTAGCAGTAAAAAGCATTGAATATAATCAACTTGAATCTCATATCAAAATGTTAAATATGAACGCCTTAGAAGTAATAAATTATTTCCCAGGAAATAATTTTGATGTTTTAACATGTAATCCCCCATATTTTAAAATAAGTCCTAACTCATATTTAAATGAAAAAGAATCTTTAGCCATCGCTCGCCATGAAATTACGATTAAACTTGAAGATATCTTTATAATTGCTAATCATGTATTAACTCAAAATGGTCGCCTTTATTTAGTCCATCGCCCTGAACGTTTAACAGAAATAATAAATATAGCCCATAAATATCATTTTGAACCCAAAATAATTGAATTAATTTACCCAAAAGAAGAGGAATGTGCTATAATGGTTTTGCTTAAATTTGTTCGCTATGGGAAAGTAGGAACCAAAATTTATAGTAAAGTAATTAATCGTGAGACTAAAACTTATCAAAATATATTTTCCAAAAAGAAAGGTTGATAATAATGAAATTAATAATAGGCTTAGGCAATCCTGGTCAAGAATATCAAAATACTCGTCATAACATTGGCTATATGGTTATTGATGAGTATTTAAAAAATGGGAAAGAAGTAAATTGGCACCAAAAATTTAAAAGCAGTTATACCACTTTAAATATAGCGAGTGAAAAAGTAATATTTGTTAAACCCGAAACATACATGAACTTATCTGGTGAAGCCATTCAAGAATTTGTTAATTTTTATAAAATAAATAACGAAGATATATTAGTAATTCAAGATGATTTAGACTTATCTTTAGGCAAATATCGCTTAAAAATAAATAGTTCATCTGGTGGCCACAATGGCATAAAATCCATTATTAATAGTTTAGGTACCGATGCTTTTCTTCGTCTTAAAGTAGGAATTTCTAAAAATAGTTTAATAGATACCAAAGACTATGTTTTAAGCCATTTTACTCCAGAAGAATTAACTACTTTAACGAATATTTATCCTGAATTAAACAATATTATTAATGATTTTATAAAAAATACTAATTCCCAAAATTTAATGAATAAATATAATCAAAAATAAATAAGAAGGAACCAAAATGAAATTTTTAGAAGAATATTTTAAATATGATAAAGATTTAACTATCACTGGGCTAACACCAACATTAGCTTCCTTTTATGTGCATAAATTATTTACAAACCAAAAACAAAATGTTATTGTGTTAACTTCAACATTATATGAAGCTAATGAATTTTATCGTCATTTAAAAGATTTCAATGAAAATTGTTATTTATTTCCCATGGATGATTTTTTAACCAGCATGGCCTTAGCTATATCACCTGAATTAAAAACTACCAGAATTGAAACTTTAGAAGCTATAAAAAACCACCAAGGCATAGTTATCACAAATTTAATGGGTTATCTAAAATATTTAACAGATATTCAAGTTCAAAATAAAATAAATATTACTTTAAAAAAAGGCACGGAAATTAATCGGGAAAAATTAATTGATGTATTAGAAGAATTAGGTTATAAAAAAGATACAATTGTAACTACCACTGGTGAATATGCTATAAGAGGTTTTGTAATTGATATATTTGTTACTTTAAGTGATCACCCAATTCGTCTTGAATTATTTGGAAATACTATTGAAAGCATTCGCTACTTTGATGAAGGTACTCAAATGTCTTTAAAAGAAATAGAATCATTTAATTTAATTAATAATGCTGAAATTAATACCAAAAATAAATCTAGCTTATATGATTATTTAAAAAATCCAATTGTTGTGAGTATTGATAGTCCTCGTATTCGAGCAAGTTATGAAAAATTAGAACAAGAAATGTTTGATTATCGTCTCTCAAAAGAATTACCAAGTGATACAAAATTTATGTTTTCCTTAAATGAAATAAATCCTTCATATGAAATATATCTTAATTTTTTAGATAATAAAACCACCAATAAAAATACTTTAAATTTTACATGTCAAGAAATAAATAATTTTAATTCTGACTTTGCTCGTTTAAAAGAAACAACTAAAATATGGTATAGTAAAGGTTATGATATTACATTTTATTTATCTAAACCAACTCAAATTAAAATAATTAAACAAGAAATAGAAGTGCCTTTTAAAATAGTAGAAAAATATTTAAGTAAAGGTTTTATAATTGATAAACATGTCGTTATTTCTGAAAATGATATCGAAAATATTAATAAAGCTGAAATTAAATATAAAAATTCTTATAAAATAGGTCATAAAATAAAAGATTTAAATGCACTTAATTTAGGTGATTATGTTGTTCATCTTGCTCATGGAATAGGCATATATCAAGGAATTAAAGCTTTAACTCAAAATGGTTTACAAAAAGATTATATTGAAATACTTTATGCTGATAATGATAAAGTATATGTTCCTGTTGAAAAAATAAATACTATTTTAAAATATTCTAGTGCCGATGGTCTAAAACCTAAAATAAACAAATTAAATTCAACTAATTGGGCTAAAACTAAAATGAAAGCTCAAAAGAAAATTAAAGATATTTCAGAAGAATTATTAAATTTATATGCTAAAAGAAAGTCTTTAAAAGGTGATGCTTATTTATCTAATGTTTTAGAAGATGAATTTGCTTCTTCATTTGAATATATCCCCACTAAAGATCAAGAAAAAGCTATTAAAGATATCGATAATGATTTAAAAAGTTCAACACCTATGGATAGATTATTATGTGGTGATGTTGGCTTTGGCAAGACTGAGGTGGCATTTCGAGCCATGTTTAAAACCGTCTTAAATAATAAACAAGTTTTTTATTTATGTCCAACAACTATTTTATCTAAACAACAATATACTTCAGCTTTAAATCGTTTTAAAGATTATCCAGTTAATATTGCTTTATTAAATCGTTTTACGAGTCCCAAAGATACTAAAGAAATATTAGATGGTTTAATAAATGGCAAAATTGATATTGTCTTTGGTACGCATCGCTTACTTAGTGATGATGTTAAATTTAAACAATTAGGTCTTTTAATCGTGGATGAAGAGCAACGTTTTGGTGTAACCCATAAAGAAAAAATCAAAAAATATAAAAATGATGTTAATGTCTTAACTTTATCCGCAACCCCAATTCCTCGTACTCTAAAAATGGCCATGTCCGGCTTAAGAGATTTATCAGTTATTGATACTCCGCCTGTAAATAGATATCCCATTCAAACTTATGTCCTAGAAAATCAAGATTTAATCGTCAAAGATGCTATCTATAAAGAAATGTCCCGTTCAGGTCAAGTATTTATTCTTTATAACAACATTGAAGGTTTAGATAAACTATTAAATAAAATTCATGAATTAGTGCCAGAAGCTCGCTTAGTTAGTGCTCATGGCCGTATGTCTAAAAATGAACTTGAAAACATCATGCAAGACTTTATTGATTACAAATATGATATATTAATCTGTACAACCATCATTGAAACGGGTATTGATATTCCTAATGCCAATACTTTAATAATTTATGATGCTGACCATTTTGGTTTAGCTCAATTATATCAAATACGTGGTCGCGTTGGTAGAACAAATAAGATAGCTTATGCTTATCTATTATATGATAAAAGTAAAGTTTTAAACGAAACTGCGATTAAAAGATTAGAAGCCATTAAAGAATTCACCGAACTTGGAAGTGGTTATCGTATTGCCATACGTGATTTAGCCATTCGTGGGGCAGGTGATATATTAGGTAGTGAACAAGCTGGTTTTGTTGATGCCATAGGTATTAATTTATATATGCAAATGATTGAAGAAGAAATGAAAAAATTAAAAGGTGAAGAAATACCTGAAGATACTACTCCAACCGCGCTTGTTAATGTTTCAACCCATATCAGCGATGATTATGTAAATGATGATGAATTAAAAATTGAAATCCATAATAAAATAAATGAAGTTGCCGACCAAGAATCTTTTAACAAAATAAAAGAGGAATTAGAAGACCGTTTTGGTACTCTATCAGAAGATTTAATTATCTATATGTATGAAGAATGGTTTGAAAAATTAGCAAGTTCTCTTCATATTAACAATGTTAAACAAACTAATAATTCCCTAGAAATAGTCCTTCCTGAAGACTTATCTAACCATATTAAGGCGGATAAATTATTTCTTGAAAGTTATAATATTAATCCTAACTTAAAATTTAAATATCAAAATAAACGTATCATAATTTCTTTAATGTTAAAAAAAGATGATAAACATTTCTTATACACTTTTGTTCCATTACTTGAATTAATTAAAAGTTATAATTAAAATATTTCTTAAATTCTTTTTGTCATTGTATAAAATTACTTTTTTTATCAATATTAATATTAGAAATGGAGTTGTATACATTTTGAAATCAACTGGCGTTATAAGAAGAATTGATGAATTAGGAAGAATAGTAATTCCTAAAGAAATAAGACGTAATTTAGGTATTAGAGATGGTGAAAATGTCGAAATATATACCGAAAGTGACAGTATTATTTTAAAAAAATATTATCGTATGACTTCTAACACTGATTTAGCTACTAAATTATGTTCTTTAATATATAATTTATTTAACTATAAAATAATCATCACAGATCGTGAAAAAATATTAGCTACCGGTGGCTTAAATTTAGAATCAACTGCCTTAAACGAAGATTTAATTAATATCATTGAAGCCCGCGAAATTTCGACGCGTCGGGATTATAAATTAAAGATTGGTTCTAGTGAATTAACTGGCAATTTTGTTTTTGTGCCCATTATCTCTTTAAATGATTCTATCGGTTTAATTATTTTATATAATGACCATGAATTAACCACTGAAGATGCAACTGGCAAACTAGTCGCAAGTATCTTTGCTGAAAAATTAGATATTTAAAATAAATGAGCAATCCCTAAAATAAGTAAAATTAATATTCCTATAATACTGGCATAAACACCCAGTATTTTATTTGCGTATCTTCCAATTACAACCCCCATAAAAGTAAATGAAAAACTGCAAATACTGAATATTATCATCGCAAGATATATATTATTTGTTAAAGCCTTAAGCCCTAATCCCACGGAAAAACTATCTAAACTCACTCCAAAAGCAAATAAAAACATTCCTAAAATATTTAAATTAAAACTAGGCTCTTCTTTTTTAATCAAATCTATAATCATTTGTATTGCAATAAATATTAAAATAATACCTAATAAAATATCACAATTAAGTTCTAATAATTCTGTTATTTTACTTCCTAGTATTGTTCCTAAAAAAGGCATAATAAAGTGCATTAAACCGACAATAATCGCCAATTTAATTGCTTTTTTATTTGAAGTATTAAACATTCCAACTCCTAAAGATAATGAAAATGTATCCATACTAAGGGCAATTCCAATTAAAAAAATACTAAATATCTGGTGCATAAAAAAATCTCCTAAAAAATTTTATTAGGATGATTTTTATTTAGAACTTATCTATTAAATTTTTAACATAAAATTGATATTCTACTTCACCAACATCTTCACTACTATTATCCAGTAAACATAAAGGAGGATATAAAACACACCAGAAATTATCCCCTAAACCTTCACCCAAAGTAATTACTAAAGATTCATAATTCCCCGCGGGATATAAAACCCCTTTATAATTCTTACTTGGAAAATAATTTTTACCATATTTTATCTTATAAGGAACATTATAATTAGCAACCATTGCTTGTATTTTATCCATATTATTATTAATTAAATTCCTAGTTTCATCAACACTTTTAGCTTCATTTATAAAATCATATATTTCTTTTTCCACTTTTTCTTTAATTAAAGCTTTTTCTTGTTGATCTTTAATACTATTACTATTAGCAATAACTCTAAATCTAATTGCTTCATTAGGAATTATTATTTCTTCCTCTTTTTTATTAATCATAATAACTAATGTCAACATAAATAAACAAATTATTATTTTTTTCAAAATATCTTCACCTATCCATATTAAGCAAAATAAATCAATTTTTTATACAAAAAAACTTTAATTTCTAAACTAAAAAAGTAAAATTATCCTACAACCTTCTTAAAAATTATTGACAAATTATTTTTTTTAAAATATAGTATATTTAGTAATTTATAAATATTTATAGCACCAAATAAATTTATAAACATAAAAAATAGTATAAGTACCTAACTTATAAAAGCAAGGGTGTGTTAACAATGAAACAAATGATTATTAAAGGTGGAAATACATTATCAGGAACAATATCCATTGGAGGAGCTAAAAATAGTGCAGTTGCTTTAATACCCGCGGCGGTTTTAGCTAATGGCATATCGACAATTAAAAATGTTCCTAATATTTCTGATCGAGATGCTTTAATTGACATTTTAGAATTATTAAATTGTCAAGTTACTTTAAATAATGATGAATTAGTTATTGATACTACTAATTTAAATAATAAACTAATTAAAGAAGAATATTCTAATCGTCTTCGAGCTTCTTATTATTTTATGGGAGCTTTATTAGGCCGTGAAAAATATGTCGAAATATATATACCTGGCGGTTGTAATATTGGTGCTCGGCCAATTGATATACATTTAGATGGCTTTAAAGCTTTAGGAGCTACGATTAAAACTGAAGGCAATAAATATATTTTATCCGCGGATAAGCTTATTGGAACTGATATTTACTTACGTTTTCAAAGTGTTGGAGCTACAATTAACTTAATGTTTGCATCAGTTTATGCTGAAGGCAAAACTACAATTCATAATGCTGCTCAAGAAGTAGAAATAATTAATATCGCGGAATTTTTAAATAATATGGGAGCTAAAATAACTGGCGCCGGAACTAATGAAATTACAATTGAAGGGATTAAAGAATTAAATGGGGCCACGATAAGTGTTGTACCTGATCGACTTGAAGCTGGTACTTACATTATTTTAGGAGCTCTTGCTGGTGATAACCTAAAAATTACTAACATTATTCCCGAGCATTTAGAAGCTTTAACTACTAAATTAAAAGAAATAGGTACCCATATTACCATATCTAAAGATGCTATTACTTTAAGTAAAACATCAAAACTTAAACCAATTAATATTAAAACCTTAGTTTATCCAGGTTTTCCCACTGATATAGGTCAACCCATGAGTGTCTTATTAACTCAATGTGATGGAACATCTTTATTTGAAGAAACTATTTGGGAAAACCGTATGGGCCATGTTCCTTCTTTAAATAAAATGGGTGCTAATATCACTGTAAGTGGAATGAATGCCATAATTAAAGGTCCTACCAAATTAAAAGGTTGTGAAGTTGTTGCTACTGACCTTCGAGGAGGCGCTGCCTTAGTTATCGCGGGCCTAATCGCGGAGGGCGAAACTATCATCACGGACGTTGAACATATCTTAAGAGGTTATGAGAATATTACTGAAAAGTTAACCTCTGTTGGTGCTAAAATAGAACTCAAAGAAATATAGTATAGTGTACTATATTTTTTTTGAGGTGCCCATGAAAAAGAAACTTATCTTGCTAACTTTATTAGGTGTTATTTTTACCTTTATTATTTATTACTATACTAAAAATGATAATTTAACTATTTTAGCTTTAGGGGATGGCTTATCTAGTGGTATGACCTCTTATAATATAGAAGGTTATAGTTTCAATGATTATTTGCGAGAAGATTACAAATTGCTTCATAAATTAAATAGATATTATGAATATGCTTATGCTAATCTAACTATTAAAGAACTAGATTATCACATAAAAGCTAATGATACAATTTTATATAAAGATAAACAAATCGAATTACAACAAGCTATAAATGAAGCTGATATATTAACTTTAGCCATTGGTCTTGATGAACTAGCTAATATAAAAATAACATCCCAAGTTCGTCATGAATTTACAACTGATTTTAAAGAATTAATTTCGACAATCAAATCTTTAAATCATAAGCAAGTTATAGTTTTAGGTATTTATAACACCAATAATCATGATGCTTTATCAACATCTAAAATAAATGCTATTATAAGAGATATAACATTATCAAATAATTTTACGTATGTTGATATCTCAAATCTTATCACCAATAATTATTTTTTAACTAATAATAGTCACTATCTAAATTATGAAGCCCATAAACTAATCTATGAACAAATAAAACCCTTAATTAACAACAAAATGTAAATAAATAATGAAGATTTAAATTAAAAAATACTTGTAAACTTTATAAAATATGTTATAATACTTAAGACAAACAAGTTACTATGTCAAAAATTTTGATATGGCGGGAGGGAAAAAATGAAAAAAGGTATTCATCCAGAAACAAAAGAAACAACTATTACTTGTGCATGTGGAGCTACATTTAAAACACATTCTACTAAAGAAAACATTCATGTTGAAGTTTGTAGTGAATGTCATCCATTCTACACTGGAGCTCAAGGAAAAGTTAAAAAAACTGGTAAGATTGAAGAATTTAATCGTAAATACAATTTAAATACTCCAGATAATAAATAAAAATTTAACACTTTAAGTGTTATTTTTTATTTAAATATGTTAGAAGGTGATTAAAATATGTTAAACATCAAAATAAACAATATAAATATTAATAATAAATATACATCTATTCTCTATAACTCATATAATTTTAATAATGATATATCTTCTTTATTAAATTATAATGCAACTATAATTGATGATCTAAATAAAACAAGTATTAATACAATTCCTGAAGATATTATAACTAGTTTTAACTGTGATTATTTACTAAAAACAAAAGATTACACAAAAATAGATGAAATAAAAATAAATATTTTAAATAATATAATTCTTGATAAAGATATATATGTCTTTTTAAATGTTTTAACATATACCGATTATCAATTTAAAACTAAAGTCATTAACTATCTAAAAGAAAAAAACAAAACCATAATTAATTATACCACTGATATTGAAGAAGTATTACTATTAGATTATTTAATTTTAATATATCAAGATAAAATTATAATTGAAGGTTTAACTAAAGAAGTTTTATTAGAAGAAAAACTATTTAAAAAATTAGGTTTTAATTTGCCGTTTATTGTCGATTTATCTATTGGTTTAAAATATTATGGTTTAATTGATAATATAAGTTATACCCCTGAAAGTCTGGTTGATAAACTATGGAAATAGCAAAACTTATGGAAAATAAAGAGCCATCTTTTATCTATGGTATTATAGGCAACATAAATTTAATTAGTAATTATCAAAACTATTCTCTTGTTAGTTATTATTGCTTTAATAAAACTGTCAAAGAATATATTAATAATTCTAAAATTAGTCAAGCTTTAAAAATGGTATTATTAGATGATACCTACTTAAATAAAACTGTAAGTGAACTATCAATTAATGAAATCAAAAAGGTTAATTTGGCCCGTGCTCTATGCCAAAATAAAGATTATCTCGTATTAGACTATTTTGATAAAGAATTAAATTATCAAGAAAAAGAATATTTTAAACGCTTATTTAAAAAAATAGCTACTGACTATCATAAAACAATTATAATTAATACTAATGATTTAAATTTTATTTGGAATATTGCTCATGAACTTATAGTTATTAATAAAGAAGAAATTAAATCTTTCTCTAAAAATGATTTTTCAATATTAGATATAGTTAATAAACCCCCAATAATAGAATTTATTGATTTATTAAAAGATAAAAATATTAATATAGCTTATTATAAAGAAACAGCTGATTTATTAAAAGCTATATATCGTCTAAAGGAGTAATATTATGCATTATTTAATAAGTTTCAGTTATGATGGTTCTAAATTTTATGGTTTTCAACGCTTAAAAGATTACAATACCGTCCAAAAGAAATTAGAAGAAGCATTAACTATTATTAATAAAAAAGAAGTAAAAATAAAAGGAGCTGGTAGAACAGACCATGGTGTCCATGCCTACGATCAAAAAGCTACTTTTGATTTAGATATTTCGATTGATACTAGTCATTTATTACTTGCCATAAATAGTCTAGTTAGACCATATATAAATATTACATCTATAAAAGTTGTCCCAAGTTCTTTTCATGCCCGTTTTAATACTATTAAAAAAGAATATATTTACAAAATAAATCTCGGGGAATTTAATCCATTTTATGCCGATTATATGTATCAACCCTATAATAAAATAAATATATCTAAAATGAAAAAATGTGCTAAACTTTTTATAGGTATTCATGATTTTACCAATTTTGTCGGGGGAACAAGACCAAACTCTAAAGCTATAATTTATGATATTAACTTTAAAATAAAAAATCAAATATTAGAAATAAAATTTACTGGCAAAAGTTTTTATCGTTATATGGTTCGTAATTTAGTAGGAGCTATGCTAGATGTCAGTAACAATAAATGTAATTTAAGTGATATCAAAGAAGCTTTAGATAATCCCAACATCAAAAAGCAATTTACAACAGCTCTTCCCAATGGCTTATATTTAAATAAAATTTATTATAAATAACCCAAATTAGCATTTTTTTCTAATTTTTATCATTTTTTATTTGACAAATGCTTATATTTTACATATAATTTTAAATGGTACATTTTATTTGTTGGCGTGATTTTGCTGTGGGAAGGCAAAAGTAACAAAGACTAATGAAAGGAAAGTTGTCATGAAGACATTTATGCAAACCAAAGAAAACATTGAACGTAAATGGTATGTTATTGATGCTGAAGGTCAAACTTTAGGTCGATTAGCAACCAAAGCTGCTACTATTTTAAGAGGAAAACACAAAGCTACTTATACTCCTCATGTTGACTGTGGTGATTATGTAATTGTTATTAATGCTAGTAAAGTTAAATTAACAGGTAAAAAATTAGATGACAAAATGTATTATAATCACTCAGGATACCCAGGAGGCTTAAGAGAACGTAATGCTCGCACAATGCTTGAAAAATATCCTGAAGAAATGGTTGAAAGAGCTATTGTTGGTATGTTACCAAACGGACCACTTGGCGCTAAAATGGCGAAAAAGTTATTCGTTTACAAAGATGCTAACCATAAGCACACTGCTCAAAATCCAATAGAGCTAAAAATTGATTAGGAGGAATAAATAATGGCTAAACAAGTTTGGACCGCTACAGGTCGTCGTAAAAGTAGTTCTGCTACAGTAAGAATTACCGGTGGAACAGGAAATATCGTTGTAAATGGTATTGATGTTAACGAATATTTTCCCAATCAAATTTTAGTAATGGATTTAAAACAACCTCTAACTGTAACTGATAATACCAATCGTTTTGATATTGAAGTTAATGTTAAAGGTGGAGGATATTCAGGTCAAGCTGGAGCTATTCGTTTAGGTATTGCTCGTGCTTTACTAAAGTTTGATGCTAATACTGATCAAACAAGAGAAGACTCATATCGTAAAATCTTAAAAACTAACGGTTTCTTAACTCGTGATGCAAGAGTTAAAGAACGTAAGAAATATGGTCTTAAAAAAGCACGTCGTGCTCCACAATTCAGTAAGCGATAGGAAACAATGTT
>CANROL010000003.1 GCA_947632255.1 uncultured Bacilli bacterium | reverse complement strand
AAGGATCACATGATGATGAAGGTGGAGTAAAATACTATTATAGTGAAGGATGTACCGAAGAATACATAGAAGGCGATAGAGTAGAGGTAAGTGGAGCTAAAGATATATGTGTCTATGCCAAAGATAGTGCCGGAAATGAATCGGATGTATTAAGAAAGACTGTAAATGTAATGGCAGCTTTAACAACTACACCAGCTGAAAAATATTATTGTCAAGATACAGGATTATATCAAAATGAACAGAGATGTTTTAAAGAAGAACAAAAACAATATAAAGAGACATATAATCAAACATGTAATAGTAATACAGTAACAAGTTATAATTGGAATAGTGGAAGTGTAAGTCAAGCAAATTCATGTAGTGAATCAGATCCAGGATGTAGTGTAGGAACAGATGTAAATAAACAAAAAATAACATGTTCTAAAGTAACTCAATATGATTATCAATTTGGAAATGAAGAAACTTCATATAATAAAAATTGTACAGCAGCAAGTATAGCATGTGATGTAAATCATGTTAATCAAGTAAATAGAACATGTGAATGGGTGCCAAATTATACCTATGCCTTTGATGCACCTTCAAGTATTAATACAAAAGATTGTACAAATTCGTCTTTTGCAACATGTGATGCCAATCATGCTGGACAAACTTCAGTATCATGTAGTTGGAACACTAATTATAGTTATTATTGGGGAAGTGATGTCCCTTTTAGTGGACAGCCAAGTTGTGTTGCAAATGAAATTGCTTGTGATGAGGCTCATTATAGTAATGTTTATAGAAGTTGCACTGCAAATACTACATATTCATATAGTTGGTCAGCGGGAACAACAACAGAAGTAAGTGGGAGTTGTACTGATTCAACGCAAAGTTGTTCAGCACCAACTAATGGCAATAACACTAAAATAACATGTACTTTAAAATCAGCAGCAACATATGGATGGGGAACGATTTCAACTACAACTGGATCAAGTTGTACAGCATCAACTCCATCATGTTCAAGTGCGAGTGACGTAGGTAAACAAAAAGTCTCTTGTTCATCATCGTCAACTTCAACATATAGTTGGCAGCTAACGAGCTCAGATACAGCTTATACATCTTGCACAAGTCAAAATTCAAATCTTGAATGTGATGGAGCAAATGTTGGTGAAGTTAAAATAAGTTGTATTAATCCTGTTACACGATATCTATGTGATGGAGGTTATATATCTATTCCCACTTGTGGTTTTACAGCTCATGCTGCTAGTAGTGGTGCTTGTACGTATGCTTGTTACAACGCAGGTGGTACTTACACTGGTTCTTATGATACTGCTGAGCGTGGCAGCGGTTTTGATTGCAATTGTACTATGACTGCTCCTGCTGTTATTTTAGCGCAACAGGTTAGCTATACTTGTCAAGCAACTGGAACAACAACAACTTATACAATATCAACTCAAACATGTCAAAAGACTGCAGATGCTAAATATAATAAATTAACTCAATCATGTGTAGTAACACCAAATACTACTTACAGTGGTATAACAAAAACATGTAGTAGAACCGATAATGGTGATTTTACAAAGACATCTACTTATTGTCGGGCAACAGACAATGGACAATTTACAATAAAAACAAAAACTTGTAATCAAATAGATGCTAGTTATTATGATAAAACAACCCAAACCTGTACAGCTTATCCAATAACAACTAAAACATATGGAAATCCTACTTTAGTAAGTCATGAAGGAGGATGTAGTGAGAATAATCCAGGGTGCCAAGTAATATCAAATAATTGCCAAGTAAATGGAACAATATGTACAGTAAATGAATCATGTACAGGAACATGTATGGCAACATGTGATGTATCCTATAATGGTGAAAAGAAATATTATTGTGATATAACAAGTGATTATTATGCAACTGAAGAAGAAGCAACAAGTGCATGTAGCAATCATTGTGATGATGGTTATGAATATCATGATGGTAATTGTATACAAGTAGTATAGATTATAACAAGGTCTATAAACCTTGTTATTTTTTTCGAAATTTGGTACAATTATTTTGGTGAAATTGATGAAATTTGTTTATAAATTAGAGAAAAAAGAAAAAAATACTAAAGGTAGATTAGGCTCTTTTATATATAATAATGTAAAATATGAAACACCAATGTTTATGCCGGTGGGAACTCAAGCAACAGTTAAGACTTTAGCACCAGAAGAAGTGAAAGATGCAGGTGCCGGGATTATTCTTGCTAATACCTATCACTTATGGCTTAGACCAGGAGAGGATATAGTCTTTAAAGCAGGTGGTTTACATAAATTCATGAATTGGGATGGACCTATTCTTACGGATTCTGGTGGTTATCAAGTTTTTTCACTGGCGAATCCTAAAGATATTAGTGAAGAAGGAGTAGTATTTAAAAATCATTTAAACGGGGATAAATTATTTTTAACTCCTGAAAAATCGATTGCTATTCAAAATAAACTTGACAGTGATATTGCTATGTCTTTTGATGAATGCCCTCCGGCTAGTGCTAGTTATGAATATATGGAACAAAGTATTAAAAGAACTATAAGATGGGCTAAAAGAGGTAAAGAGGTTCATAATAATCCTAATCAAATGTTATTTGGGATTGTTCAAGGGGGATATTTTCCTGATTTAAGAAAGTATTCCGCGGAAGAAACTGTTAAACTTGATTTTGATGGTTATAGTATTGGGGGAGTGGCTAATGATAATGAATCTAAAGAAGATATGTATAAAGCTATAGAATATAGTATTCCTTATTTACCTGAAGATAAAATTCGCTATTTAATGGGGGTAGGTGAACCTATAGATTTAATTGAAGGGGTAATAAGAGGAATAGATATTTTTGATTGTGTTTTACCAACTCGTTTAGCTAGACATGGTCATGCTTTTACTAATCATGGTAAAATAAATGTGAAAAATGCCAAATATAAAGAAGACTTTACTCCAATAGACTTTGAATGTGATTGTTATGCATGTAAACATTATACAAAAGCTTATATTCGTCATTTAATAGTAAGTGATGAAACTTTTGGACAAAGATTATTATCAATTCATAATATTCGCTTTTTAATTCATTTAATGGAACAAATAAGAGAGGCTATAAAAAATGATACTTTATTAGAATTTAGAGAAAAGTTTATTAATGATTTTTATGGAGGGCATTATGAATAATAAAAAAGTTATTATTTTAACTATTATAATTATTTTAATTATTATCCTTGTTCCTTTAATGTATAAAATATATAAAAATCATCAAGATAATTTAATTAAAGTTGTTGAAGAAGAATTTTTATATCAAGCTAAAAAATGTTATGATGCTGATATATGTACAAATAAGGTATATTTAAAAGATTTATATACTAATAATTATTTAGAAGATAAATTAACTAATCCTTTAAATAAAAAATATTATAGTGAAGATTCTTATATTGATTTAAATACTAATGAAATTAAATTATTTTAACTTAAAGCTCTAATTTGGTAGCGTTGTGAAGAATTTATTCGAGGGACATATAAGACTATCTAAATTTAAAATAGCAGGGATAGCATTGTGAAAAGTTTCATAGCTTTAGGGACATGTAAGACTATCTAAGGCAAAAGAGAATTCATTTTGAACTCTCTTTATTTTTTAGGAATTAATTTTTTTATCTTAATATTTTTGCCAAAAGAACCACCTAAAATACTAGATGCTAATAATATAATATAATAAATTAAACAATCTATTTTAAAAGAACTATGGAATATTATTAAATTAGTTATAACTAAAATAATAATCATTATTAAACCTAATTTTAAACCTAATAAATAACCTTTTTCATTAAAATCATTACTAGCTTTAGCACTAATAATAAAGAAAGATAATGCGCTTAATATAATACCTATTTTGGATATTAGATTAGTATTAATATTAGTTAAATTAATTAAAGATATAATTATAGTTATAATCAAAATAAATAAGAAAAATAAACCTAAATATTTTAAATATTCTAAAAACTTATACATATAATCACCTAGTAAAATATATTAAATGATTAAAAAAATATGAATATTATCATAATAATAATGGTGAAGATTATGGAATTATTTAATGTTGTATATCGAACTTTATTCTTTTATTTTTTTATTACTTTAGCCTATCGTATTATGGGTAAAAGAGAAGTAGGACAATTAGGGGTAATAGATTTAATTGTTTCAATATTAATTGCCGAGTTAGTCGCTATATCTATTGAAAATATTAATGATTCAATATTTTTAACAATTCTACCTATATCTATATTAGTTATATTAGAATTAGTTTTAGCGTATATTTCAATAAAATCACGAACATTTAGAACTATCTTTGGTGGTAAACCATCTTTAATAATTGTAAATGGGAAGATTAATTATCATGAAATGGTTAAACAAAGATATAGTATGGATGACCTACTTCTTAGTTTAAGACAAAAAGAAATAAGAGATATTGAACAAGTAGAATATGCTTTTTTAGAACCTAATGGGAAGTTATCTATATTTAAATATAATTTCTTTAAAATAAAAAGTGCTTATCCTATGCCTTTAATAATTGATGGTAGTATTCAAACTAAAGCTTTAGATTATATTCATAAAGATAAAACTTGGTTAGAAAATGAATTACTTAAGAAAAAACTTAATTTAAAAGATGTCTTTTATGCTTTTTATAAAGGAAGTAAAATATATATAGTTAAAAAAAGTGATACGATAAAAAAGAATAATTAGCCCTTGTTAAAATAAATAATTTGTGATATATTATTTCTTGAAAACGAAAAAGAAATAAGTAATATTAATTATTTAGATAGAAAGTTCATGGTTGATGGAAATGAATTAAATATTAATATGAAATCTCTTCTTTAGTGGAGTTAATACCTCCCGCATAAAATGCGTTAAAATAATTAAGTAATATAAAGGATGGTACCGCAGAATTTGCTCCTTAAAAGAGATTTCTGGGGTTTTTATTTTTAGAAAGGAATATTTAAATTGCATGATTATTTAGATGATAAGAAAATTAAAGAACTTAAAAAAATGGATGATTTAGCTCGTGCTAATATGCTTAGTTTAATGATGTTTAAAGATAAATATGATAAAGCAGGAGATATTTATATTAGACATTTAAATCGCGTTAGTACATTTATGAGTGATAAAGATGGTAAATGTGCCGCGTTACTTCATGATTTAATTGAAGATACAGCATTCACTTTAAATGATTTAAAAAAGTTAAATTTTAATGATGTAGTTATTGATACAGTAAGACTCTTAACTAATGATTTAGGTGATTATGATTTATTTATTAAGAGAATTATTGCCTCGGATAATATTTTAGCTATTAAAATTAAAATTGCTGATTTATTAGATAATATGAATATAAATAGATTTAATAATCCTAGTTTAAAAGATTTTCAAAGAATTAAAAATAAATATCTTAAAAGTTATAAATTATTAATAGAAGAATTAGAAAGAAGGACTATAAAATGATAGATATTAAATTAATAAGAGAACAAAAGGAAATGGTTAAAGAAAATATTAAAAAGAAATTTCAAGATGAAAAATTAGCTTTAGTAGATGAAATTTATGATTTAGATTGTAAATATCGGGAAACTAAACAAAAAATGGATGAAAAAAGAGCTGAGAAAAATCGCTTAAGTGAACAAATTGGTTTATTAATGCGGGATAAAAAAATTGATGAAGCAAATAAAATAAAGTTAGATGTAACTAAAATGAGTGATGAAATAGATGCTTTAACCAAAGAGGAAGAAAATTTAAGTAATATAATTAAAACTAAAATGATGGTTATTCCAAATATTATCGCAGATGATGTCCCAATTGGAAAAGATGATACTGAAAATGTCGAATTAAAAAGATTTGGGGAAGCTAAAGTACCAAGTTATGAAATACCTTATCATGCGGATATTTTAAATAGTTTTAATGGTTTAGATAAAGATGCTAGTAGTAGAACAAGTGGGAATGGTTTTTATTATTTAATGGGGGATATAGCAAGACTTTCTAGTGCAATGCTTAGTTATGCGAGAGATTTCATGATTGATAAAGGGTTTACTTATTGTATTCCACCTTTTATGATTAGAAGTGATGTGGTAACCGGGGTTATGTCTTTTAAAGAAATGGATGCCATGATGTATAAAATAGAAGGGGAAGATTTATATTTAATTGGAACTAGTGAACACTCCATGATTGGTAAATTTAAAGATCAAATAATAAATAAAGAAAGCTTGCCAATTACCATGACTTCTTATTCCCCATGTTTTCGTAAAGAAGTAGGAGCCCATGGAATTGAAGAAAGAGGAATTTACCGCGTTCATCAATTTGAAAAACAAGAAATGATTGTTATATGTGAACCAGAAGAATCAGATATGTGGTACGAAAAAATGTGGCAATATACCGTCGAATTATTTAGAAGCCTAGATATTCCAGTTAGACAACTTGAATGTTGCAGTGGCGACCTCGCTGATTTAAAATATAAATCATGTGATATTGAAGCATGGAGTCCAAGACAACAAAAATATTTTGAAGTAGGATCTTGTTCTAATTTAACTGATGCCCAAGCAAGAAGACTTGGTATTAGAGCTAAATCTAGTAAAGGTAATTACTACTTACATACTCTTAATAATACTGTTTTAGCATCTACTAGAGCTTTAATTGCTTTAGTAGAAAATAATTATCAAGAAGATGGTAGTGTTTTAATTCCTAAAGTTTTACAACCATATATGGGTGGAAAAGAAAAAATTGAAAAAATAAAATAAATTAATATTTTATTGGAAAGAGGTGGTTTTGTTGCAACTAATTAATGATGAAGAATTTAATTTATTTAATAGATTAATTAGAATATCTAGAATGTTAGAAGATTTATATTCTAAATTATATAATCTAGAATTAAATAACGAAAAAGATAGTGCTTTATACAATAAATATTTAAATTATTTACTAATGGTTTTAGATATGGAAAAAGAAAGCTATTTAAAACTTAATTTAGATCAAGATAAAGTATATAATTATTTAATATTTATTAATAATACTTATCATTTAGATAAAGATTTTACCGATTTAGAAAGTATTATTTTAAGTAAATATGATAAAAGAATTATTAGAAGAATAATAGCTAAATTATTAGATATTTTACCTAATAAAGATGCTTTTTTAACTTATTGTTTACATGATGAAATTAAAGATTTTATAGAAAATAATATAAATAAAAATAATATATTAGATGATGATTTAGAAGATAATATGAGTGTAATTAGTAAGACTAATTATAAGATAAATGAATGTTTTTTAAAAAGCTTATATGAAGCTTATTTAGATAAAGCAAATATTTTTATAAAAAAAGAAATACTTGCTAGTTATTATAATTTAATTTATTTAAATCCCGAATTAGAAAGAAAAGCAGTACAAAATAATTTTAATATAAATGCACAAGTAATTAAAGAGGAAGATAATATTATTGAACAAGCTAAAGTTTATGATTTAAGTAAATATACTCTTAAAACGTTACTTAATATTACTGATGAAGATTTTAGTTATCATGATATTATGTGCGAAGCTATTATTTTAAATTGTTTATTTAATAGTACTTTAAGTTTATTAAGTAAAGATAATATAAATAAATTACAAGAATTATATGATAAAATAATAAATAATCCTAATTATCAAGATAAATATAAAGATGATAAAATATGTAGAAGTATTGTATTAAATTCTTTAAATAAGACAAAACCATTTATAAAAGAGTTACAAAAGTAGCTTTTTTATATATAATAATACTTGAAAAAGATATAGAAAAATGATATTATTTAGATAGTAAAGAAAGTAGATAAAATAAAATATCTACAAGAATAGGAGAGATAGAAATGAAGCAAACACACGTTCTGGGGGGGGGGGTATTTATAGATATCTTATATTAATTATTGTCATAATTGGAGTAATTGGTATAGGAACAACATTTGCTTATTATGCCCTAAAAACAAATATAAGTGGTACAGGAGGGAAAGTAACTTCTGATACGGCTAAATTATTAAAAATAACATATGATGCAAAGGATAAAGTAAGTAGCTCTTTAGCAAAACCAGGAGATAAATTAATAAAAGAAATAGCAGTAACAATAGAACTAGGAACAGACTTTAATGAAGCAACATATGAAATATATTTAAATATAACAAAGAATACATTTGTAAAATGTAATGAAGAAACATATAAAGATTTTGAAAATATGTGTGAAAAAGAAGCTGAAGAATTAAGATATATATTAAAAGATGAAAATGATAAAGAAATAGGAAAAGGGAATTTAACAGGGAAAGAAAGTGGCAAAGTAACATTAGCCATAGAAACAAAGAAAGTAGAAGAAACAACAACATACACATATACATTAGAGATAGAATTTGTAGAAACAAATAAAGACCAAAATCATAATATGAATGCGGAGTTTAATGGCGAAGTTGATGTGCAATTAACAGAAAAAACAATACCAGCAAAAACAACATTAGCTCAATTAGCGGCATTAAATCCTGCTTTAACATCAAAAGGAAATGAAGCTCATTTTGATGGAACATCATGTAATGAAACATGCGTTAATCCTAAAACTTCAGGTGCATGTACTTCGGGATGCAATTATCAAGAAAATGGCCTATATGAAGCGCCAGATGAAAATGGAACAACAAGTTATTACTTTAGGGGAACAGTAGAAAATAATTATGTAAAATTTGGTAAAACTAATAGTGAAAAGTGGTTTAAAAATTCAACCTATAATAATTACAAGTACTATTTAAATCAGCAAGAATGTGAAAGTGATACAGATTATAGCATTAACGCATGTACAAAACTTTATGAATCTAATGCCGATATGTGGTGGCGAATAATCCGGATAAATGGTGATGGAAGTATAAGAATGATATATGCAGGAACATCAACGAGTGGAAATGTACCAGAACAAACAGGGACAGGAACAATGATAGGAAGTTATCCATTTAATAATTCAAATGATCAAGCAGAATATGTAGGATATCAATATACACATACACCAGATGCGCCAGTAAGAAATGGCCATGATGAAGATAGTATTGCAAAAACTGAATTAGAAAAATGGTTCAAAGAGAATTTATTAGATGAATATAATGATGGATATATAGATAAAAATGCAGGATTTTGTGGGGATAGAAGTATTACAACAGGAACAGGTATAGGTGATGAATATACTGAATATGGACCATATACAAGAATAGAAGGAACTGATAAACCAACATTCTTATGTGAAGATAAAGCAAATGATTTATATACGATAAAAGGAGCAGGTGAAGGAACCCATAGCTTAACATATCCAATTGGATTATCTACTGTCGATGAACAAGTATATGCAGGTGATTATTGGGCCAGGATTAATAATAAATATTATCTATATAATGATGGTGATTATTGGTTAATGTCACCCCGTTTTTTCTTTTTTGGCGTTGGGTGGAACTATAGCACGGGTCCCGGCGGCTTGGGGAGTTACTATATCAACGAGGCGTTTGGATTTCGCCCTGTCATAAACCTTACAGCCAATTCTCTAACTTTAGGCAAAGGAACCGCGGATGATCCGTTTAGGGTAGAATAAACTTAATGAAAGAGTTACAAAAGTAGCTCTTTTTCTTTAATTTATTAAGAATTTATTATATAATAATATCAAGGAGGGCTTATGAAAATAGAATTTAATAATGAAAGTATTAATGTTTTAATTATGAAAAAAAATATTAAAAATATTTATTTTCGTTTTGATGATAATTTAAATTTAGTTATAAGTGCTCCTAAAAGAACTAGTTTAAAAGAAATTAATAATTTAATTGTTAAAAATAAAGATGCTTTATATAAGATGTATTTAAAAAATATCAAAAGAAAAGAAGATATTAATGAATTTAAATATTTAGGAAATACTTATGAAATAGTTTATCAAGATGTTAATAATGTTATATTTAATGATGGTTATGTTTATGTTAAAGATAAAAAAATGTTAGATAAATATGTAGCTACTAATATGTTAGAAATATATAATAGGGAAGTAAATAGATTAAAAGAAGTAATTAAAACTCCAGAATTTAGTTTAAAAATAAGAAAGATGAAAACTAGATGGGGTGTATGTAATTATAAAAATATGACTATTACTTTAAATAGTGAATTAATAAAATATGATTTAGAATTACTAAGATATGTAATTGTCCATGAAATGTGTCATTTTACCCATCATGATCATAGTGCTAATTTTTGGAAAATGGTTAGTATTTATTATCCTAATTATAAAAAAGCAAGAAAGGAGCTTAGAGGTTAATGATTGAATCACTTAATAATCCTAAAGTTAAAGAATGGCTTAAATTATATGATAAAAAATATCGAGATTTAAATAATTGCTTTTTAATTGAAAGTAAACATATATTAGAAGAAGCTTTAGAAGCCAATGTTGTTAAAGAAATTATTGCCACGGATATAAGTTATCAAAAAGAAGGTATTCCTTTTTATTTAGTAAGTAAACCAGTCATGGCTAAATTATCTAAACAAAATAGTAGTACTGATGTAATCGCTGTAGTAAAAAAACTTGATAATAATGAAATAATAAGTAATGTTTGTATCTTAGATGATATTCAAGATCCAGGTAATTTAGGAGCTATAATTAGAAGTGCTGTTGCTTTTAATATTAAAACTATTATTATGAGTCCTAAGACAGTTGATTTATATAATGAAAAAGTTGTGAGAGCAACGGAAGGTTTAATTTTTAAATTAAATTTCCGGAAGAACAATTTAGAAGAAGAAATTACTAATTTAAAAAAATTAGGTTATAAAGTATATGGTACTAATGTTAGATATGGTTATAATTTAAGAGAAGTTAAATTTAATAAATTA
This sequence comes from uncultured Bacilli bacterium, assembly GCA_947632255.1. Classification (GTDB taxonomy): domain Bacteria; phylum Bacillota_I; class Bacilli_A; order RF39; family UBA660; genus Caccenecus. Next base: position 13,187 of record CANROL010000003.1, on the reverse strand, counting down.
AGTGCCATAATAATTGGGAATGAAGGAAAAGGTATGAATATGGAAGTTGAAGAAATGTGCGATGAATTGATAAATATTCCTATATCTAATTGTGAGAGTTTAAATGCTAGTGTAGCTAGTAGTATTATTTTTTATGAAATGGATAGGTAGTTATTAATGAAAAAAAGAACAAGAGAAATGTTTTCAACATCGAAAATGAATATTAATTTTTTAAAAGCTCAAGGTTATGTAATAAGAGCTTTAGATACTTTATGTGATTTAGAAATAGTAAAAATAATAACTAATATAGTAAATAATAAAGTATATTATACTTTAATTTATAAAGATACATTAACTAATTTAGAACATTTTTATAATATAAATAGACCAACATTCTTTAATCTTTTAAAATATGGTTTAGAATTAAAGGGTTATGAAGTTAAACATATAATGGAAAATGTATATGAAGCTAATATAAAATATGAAATTATATATAAATTAACATTTGATAAAGGATTAAGTAGAGTTAGGAGTAGATAATGAATTATTTATATTTAGGTAAAATAGTTAATACCCATGGTATTAAAGGGGAAATTAGAATTATAAGTAATTTTGAACGTAAAGATTTAGTATTTAATCCTAATTTTAAAATATATATAGGGGATGATAAAGAAGAAAAAGTAATAAATACTTATAGACATCATAAAAATTTTGAGATGATTACTTTAAAGGGGATTAATGATATTAATGATGTTTTAAAATATAAAGGTTTAGATGTTTATATTAAGAGAGATGATTTAAAATTAGATAATTTTTTAATAAATGATTTAATTAATTATAAAATAGTTAATAATAAGAAATATTATGGTATAATAAAAGAGATAAGAAGTAATAATCATAATTATTTATTATATGTTGAAGATAATAGTAAATATTATTATATTCCTTATGTTGATGATTTTATTAAAAATATTAATCATAAAACCCAAGAAATAGAAGTAGAAAGGGTTGAAGAATTAGATGAGAATTGATATTTTAACTTTATTTCCTAATATTATTGAAGCTTATATTCAAGAATCTATTATTAAAAGAGCAAGAGAAAAAGGTATATTAGATATTCATGTTGTTAATATTCGAGATTATACTTTACTTAAAATGGGCAAGTTGATGATACACCTTATGGAGGAGGTTCGGGTATGGTTTTGATGTGTGAACCAGTTGTAAGAGCTATAGAAGCAGTAAAAGATGATGATGCTTTAGTTTATTTATTAACTCCCCAAGGGATAACTTTTAATAATGATGTTGCCGAACAAATAGTTAAAAAAACTAAGCATTTAATTTTAATCTGTGGCCATTATGAAGGGTTTGATGAGCGAATTTTAAATTTTGTTGATGGGGAAATAAGTATTGGCGATTATGTCTTAACGGGTGGAGAGTTACCTGCTTTAGTTATACTTGATACTATATCGCGTTTTATTCCGGGGGTAATTAAAGAAGATTCTTATTTAAATGATTCTTTTAAAGATGGTTTACTTGATTATCCCATGTATACCAAACCTCGGGATTTTAGGGGGCTTAAAGTACCAGATATTCTTTTAAGTGGGGATCATGCGAAAATAGATGAATATCGCCATAATGAAAAGTTAAGAGTTACCAAAGAAAAAAGACCAGATTTATTAAAGTAGGTGGAAATATGTTTAGTTTTGTTATTAAAAGAAAAAAGAAATGGAAAAAAATAGATGAGGCTTTAAAAGATATAGAAGGTTTTAAATATAATTCGAAAGTTATAGAAAAATATAATATTGATAATTTAAATATTGTTAAACCAGAATTAATTTCGAATTTAATTATTAATAATTTTGATAAAAAATATAAAAAAATATTAGAAGTTTATTTAAAAGCTATTGAAGCCGATGATGATACCACGGGTGGAATGCTTATGATGTCTTTAGATGAAGTAGCAAGACTTAGAACTATTATCATCAATAAATATAATAAAGTATTAAAAAGAAAAGAAATTGAAAACTTACTGAAAAAATTAAAAATTATTGAAAATGAAATAAGAATTAAAATAATTGATTATAAATTAATGGCAGAACAAAAGAAAGTACCAGATATTGAAAAGGGTAAAGGTAGATAAAAGAAAAACGGCTTCTTAAAAAGTCGTTTTATTATTTAAATATGGTGACTCCGGAGCGATTCGAACGCTCGACCGATCGCTTAGAAGGCGATTGCTCTATCCAGCTGAGCTACGGAGTCATAACTACTAGACGTTTAACATTATAGCTTATTTTTCTTAATAATTCAAGTCCCTTATTAAATATTATGGGTAATATTTTAAAAAATATAAGGAAAATAAAAAAAGAAAAAATTAATTTTCTTTAAAAGTTGTGATTATTTCATTATCAACTTTAAATATAACATCTTCAATATCATAATTATCTTTTAAAGATAAAGCAATAGAATACTTAACTTCTTCTAAGATGTTTTTTTCTTCTAAATCATCAAAGATAGCATTATTAAAACTTAAAGATATTTGATTTTCTAATTCTTCATAATTTAATAATTCGACACTAGATGCTAGATAACTCATTAAATTAGTTTCATAAATAGGACTACTTTTTAATTCATCAATAATTATTTTAACCTTATTATTTTCATTATTATCTATTTTAGTTACAGGAATATAATAAGTTAAATCATCTTCTTTCCCAATAAAATATATTGTAGTTTTAGTAAGGTTTTTAATACTTGTTATATCATAGATTTTATTAATACCAAAATCTCTAGTTAAAGTATTAGGTAAATTTATTTTACTTTGGGGTAATTCATTTAATTTAGTGTCTTCAATAAAAATCATAATTTCTTTGATATCCGGAATATCAGTTAAAGTATAAATAAGAGCTTCAATTAGTTTTTCTTCATTGTCTTTTGTAACATTTAAAAATTCTTTGGAAAAGTTTATTTTTAATAAATTATTATTTAAATCAATACTTAATATGCGAGTATTTTTAGGGATGATTGGTTGAAAGTTTTTGGGAATATATTCTGATTTTTCACTTCCAATAGTTAGAGCTTCGATTAATTCTTTAGCTAAACTTAAAGAATCAGTATTTTTAGTAGCTAAAGTAGTTCTAATAACATAATCATCTTTATTAAGTAAAAATATAGGAGTTTTATTTAAATCAATATAAGTAGTTGTTTTTTTAATAGAATTTAAAGAAGTATCAGGGAAAAAATATAAAATGGTTACTATTATTAAAGCAATAGATGAAACCATTATTCTTCTTAATGCACTTTGTTTTAACATGATATCACCTAATTAATTATATAAATAAATTAAAAATATATGCTAAAGAAAATCTTCCTTTTTAAGGGAAGATTAATTTATAAAGTTATTTCGCCTAATTTAAGTAGTTCCACGACTGCTCCCGCACGACCTTTAACTTCAAGCTTTTGCATTGCATTAGAAATGTGATTGCGGACAGTTTTTTCACTTATATTTAAGTGATTAGCTATATCTTTCGTGGATTTATTTTTTACTAGTAGGCTAAATATTTCGTATTCTCTTTTAGTTAAAATACTTCTTTTCAAATGGTATCATCCTTTCATATCTATTATATCTAGTGTATTTTATGATACCTAATTGAAATTGGTTAAATTAAGTGCCTAATTATCAAATTTAATTGTTATATATTTTTCTTCATTATATAAACTTTGAATACTTCGAATTATATTATTAGCTAAAGCCGCATCATGCTTTTTGCTGGCAATAGTAACTTTAATATTATCCCCATCTATTGAAACATAAGAATCTAATTTAAATTCTTCTTTAATTTTTTTAGTTATAGCTTCTTTAGAAGCTTCATTTTTATTAATATTTTGTAATTCATCATAAGCTTTATTTTTTTCTTCTAAAGTAGCCGTAGAACTAAGTAAGATATCTTGTAATTCTTCCATTTTAGTTACTAAAGCTTCTTCATCCGCGACTTTTAGAGCTACTAAAGTGTCACTTTCCGAGATAACAACATCAGTTTTTTCCGCTTCATTATTATTGACGTTTAAAGAAGCAAAAGTATCTTCACCCATGGTTAAATAATAAATTGATAAAACCATAATAAGTGAAAAAAGAGTGATAAACCAGAGATTTTGTTTATTAATCATTTTAATATTCCTTTCTTTGTCTAATAAATTATATGTTAGTTTATTTTTAATATGCACTTGATTATGAATTATTTATATTTGTATTAAAAATATTACTTTGCGACCGAATCGCGACCGAATAATGACCGAATAAAAGGCAAAACGACCGAATCGCGACCGAATGCGACCGAATAATAATAAAATAAAGTTTACTCTTTTAAGTTTTTAAAAATTCATGTATAATATAGTTGGTGTTAGAAATGAATTCACAAAATATACGTAACTTTTCAATTATAGCTCATATTGATCATGGTAAAAGTACTCTTGCTGATAGAATTTTAGAGTATACTAATGCGGTATCAAAAAGAGAAATGAAAGATCAAATATTAGATAGTATGGATTTAGAAAGAGAAAGAGGAATTACAATTAAATTAAATGCGGTTGAATTACATACTAAATATAATAATGAAGAATATATTTTAAATTTAATAGATACACCAGGACATGTCGATTTTTCTTATGAAGTATCAAGAAGTTTAGCTGCTTGTGAAGGAGCAATATTAGTCGTGGATGCGGTCCAAGGAATTGAAGCCCAAACGATTGCTAATATGTATTTAGCTTTAAATAATGATTTAAAAATTATTCCAGTTATAAATAAAATAGATTTACCTAATGCCAATATTCCTAAAGTAAAAGAAGAACTTAAAAATGTCTTTGGTTTTAAAGAAGAAGAAATTCTTTTATGTAGTGGGAAAACTGGGGAAGGGGTACCTGAGTTAATTGAAGAAATAATAAAAAGAATACCAGCCCCTAAAGTGGTTAATGATAAAACGAAAGCTTTAATTTTTGATAGCAAATTTGATGCTTACAGGGGAGTTATTGCTTTAGTTAAAGTAGTAAGTGGCTCTATTAAAGTTAAAGATAAAATTCATATGATGGGAACTAATGCGGATTTTGAAATTGTGGAACTTGGTGTTAATACTCCTAAAGAAGTAAGTAAAGAAATATTATATGCTGGGGAAGTTGGTTTTATTTGCGCTAGTATTAAAGATATATCTAAAGTATCTGTTGGGGATACCATAACTTTAGCAAGTGATCCGGCTAGTACCCCAATAAAAGGCTATCAACCTATGAAACCTATGGTTTATTCAGGATTATTTCCAGTTGAACCTAATCGCTTTAGTGAATTAAAAGAAGCTTTGGAAAAATTAAAACTAAATGATGCGGCTTTAAGTTTTGAAGCTGAAACATCTGATGCTTTAGGCTTTGGCTTTAGGACTGGTTTTCTAGGTTTATTACATATGGAAATTATAATGACGCGAATTGAAAGAGAATTTAATTTAGATATTATTGCGACATCACCTAGTGTTATTTATGAAGTTGGTTTAACTAATGGGGAAATAATAAAAATTGATTCGCCTAATAAAATGCCAGAGAGAGGTTTAATTAATTATATTAAAGAACCATTTATCTATACTAATATTATTGTTCCTAGTGAATATATTGGTCCTATCATGGAATTATGTCAAAATAAAAGAGGTATTTATAAATCTTTAGAATATATTGATGCAACTAGAGTTAATATTCATTATGAAATACCTTTATCTGAAATAGTATATGATTTTTTTGATAAATTAAAAAGTTATACAAAAGGTTATGCTTCTTTTGATTATGAAATATGTGGTTATAAAGAATCTAATTTAGTTAAAATGGATATTTTACTTAATGGGGAAGTAGTTGATGCTTTATCATTTATAGTTCACAAAGATTTTGCTTATGAAAGAGGAAGAAAAATAGTAAAAAAATTAAGAGAATTAATTCCGAGACAGATGTTTGAACTTCCTATTCAAGCAAGTATTGGCGCTAAAGTTATTGCTAGAGAAACCTTAAGTGCGATGAGGAAAAATGTCTTAGCAAAATGTTATGGTGGGGATATTAGTCGAAAAAGAAAACTTCTTGAAAAGCAAAAAGAAGGTAAAAAGAAAATGAAAACTATTGGTTCGGTAGAAGTACCTCAAGAAGCCTTTTTAGCTATCCTTAGTGAGGAGGAATAACATGAATGATTATATAAGAGAAGTTGCTTTATATATAATAGATAATCATACTATTAAAGAAGCCGCGGATAATTTTCATAAATCCATAAGTATTATAAAGAAATATCTGGCGGAAGTTCGAAATGAAAATAATCCTCAATATGATGCTATTCTTGCTGAAAAATTAGCATTAGCTCAAAAAAAGATTATTTTAGCAGGGACAAAAAAAGGTGGAGCTTTAGGGAAAAGAAAATCTAAGATGACGGAAGAAGAAAAAAGAAGCTATGCTATGATGTGGTTAAGTGGTCTTACTTTAGAAGAATTATCTTTAAAAACTAATATTCCAACTTCTACTTTACAAGAAAATATTCGCAGTATTAAAGATGATGAATTACAAAATCAAATTGATGAGTATTTAAAAGGAGCAGATATATGGAAAAGATAAAAGCCGTTTATATACATATTCCTTTTTGTAATAGTATTTGTTCTTATTGTGATTTTTGTAAAGTAGTTTATAATAATGATTGGATAAAACCTTATTTTGAAATATTAAATAAAGAAATAGATAATGCTTATATGGGTGAAGAAATAACTACTTTATATATTGGAGGTGGTACGCCTAGTTGTTTATCTATAAATGAATTAAAAGAATTATTTAAAATAACTGATAAGTTTAAAAAGAGTCAAGATATTGAATTTACAATGGAATGTAATATTAATGATTTAGAAGAAGATAAATTAAAATTATTTTATGAAGCAGGAGTTAATCGCTTAAGTATTGGGATTGAATCTTTTAATCCTGAAAAATTACAATTTATGAGGCGAACTAGTAACTTTAAAGATGCCAAGAAAAAAATAGAGATGGCCCGAAAAATCGGTTTTAAAAATATTAATTTAGATTTAATGTATGCCATACCTCATGAAACAACCAAAATCTTAAAAAATGATTTAAAGAAAATAATTAAATTAAAGCCTGAACATATTAGTACTTATAGTTTAATGATTGAAAAAAATACTTTAGTAGGTTTAAATAAAATAAAACCTATTGAAGAAGAAAGAGATGCTAAAATGTATGATTTAATATGTCATAAATTAAAAAAAGCAGGTTATATTCATTATGAAATATCTAATTTTGCCAAAAAAGGTTATGAATCAAAACATAATTTAACTTATTGGAATAATTTAGAATATTATGGATTTGGATGTGGGGCTTCTGGTTTTGTGGAAGCAATAAGATATGATAATACTAAAAGTCTTACAGAATATTTAAAAGGTAATATTGTTAGTTCTAAAGCTTTAATGAGTAAAGTAGATAATATGGAAAATGAACTTATTTTAGGTTTTCGTAAAACTGATGGTATTAGTTTAGAAGAATTTTTTAATAAATATGAAGAAAATATGCAAAATATTTTTCCAATTAAACCTTTAATTAAAAATAAAGATTTAATTTATAAAAATGGAAGAGTTTATATTAATCCCAAAAAATTATATGTGATGAATGAAATATTATTAAAACTTATTTAGTTATAAAAAGTAGTATTTAGTTAATGATATTAATAAAGAGGTAGTTATGACAAAAAGAATAAAAAAAGAAAATAAAATAGTTAAAGTAATATTAATAATTTTAGGGGTTTTAATATTTATTAGTAGTATTGTTGCTTTTACAGGATATTATTATTATGAAGATAGAACAGTTTATTATAATGAAAAAATAAAAGAAATAGAAACTAAATTAAAAGATTCTTTTATTGGGGATAATATAGTTATTGAATATGGGGATACTTGGTCTTATTTAGATTTTATTAATAAATATTTAAATTTAGATAATCTTAATTATAATTATGAAATAAAGTTAAATGGCAATATTATTAAAGATGATTATCAGTTTTTAAATATTGGGGAAAGTTATTAGCCAAAATAAATCTTATATTATTACCGTAGATGATAGTAATTATCCTATTATTGAAGGTGTTTTAGATAAAACTATTACAGTTGGGGATAGCATAAATTTAAAAGAAAATATTACAGCTTATGATGTTATAGATGGGGATGTAGATATCAAAATAGATGGTAGTGTTGATAATACTAAAGCCGGGGTTTATGAAATTAAAGTAAGTGCTACTGATAAAAATAATAATCTTACTAGTCAAACATTTAAAGTAACTGTTAAAGAAAAAACAGTAGTAAATAATAAACCCCAAAGTAATAATAACAATAATAATAGTCAAAATAATAACAATAATCAAAGTAATAACCAAAACAATAATAAACCAAATAATAATCAAAATAGCAATCAAACTAATAATGATGCTAGTACATTGCAAGGAAGACTTAATTTAGCTAAAGCCGAAGCTAAAAAGGTTGTAGCAAGTATTATTACACCGGGTATGAATGATTATGATAAAGCTCGAGCTATATGTGATTATTTATATTTAAATGTCGCCCATCAATTAAATCAAAGTACAGAAGCATATAAAACTAATTTTGGAAATGAAGCTTATGCCGCTTTAATTATGAAAATTGCTGCATGTTCGGGTTTTTGTAAAGCTGTTACTCTTTTATGTAATGAAGCAGGATTACAAAGTAAGCATATTAATGCAAATGAGTGGACTCACCAATGGAATTTAGTTTTAATTGATGGGGTATGGTATCATTTAGATTCGCAAATTGGAGCATTATATGAAGAAACAGATTTATAAATATTTTTTTAGAAAAGCATAAACTTTTCTTTTTTGTTTACAATAAAAATAGGTGGTTTTAATGCTTACTAGTTTAGAAATATTAAATGGGGATATGTCTCTTAATTTTGATCCTTTAAATACTATATATACTATTACTTTGAATACTAATGATGATTATTTAAAATTTAATTATACACTTCTTGATGGAGCTACTTTAAATGTCTATGGTAATGAATTAAAAGAAGGATTAAATGAAGTAGTTTTAACAGTTTATAATAAAAGTAATCAAACTAGTTATTATTTATATGTTTTAAAAAAAGATACTTCTTTAGTTAGTAATTTAGATAATTCTTTAACAAGTTTAGATATTTCTAAAAAAGAAATGAATACTTATACTGTTCCTTTAATTGGAGTTAGTTGTTTTTTATTTATTTTACTATTTTTTACTTTTTTATTTAAGAAAAATTAATTTTTTAGCAATTAATATTTATTTAAATAAGATAATAATTAACTTAAATTTTAGTTATATTTAATTAATTTTTTTAGCAAATTTATTTATTTAAAAGACAGATTAGATTAAATCTGTATTTTTGACTTGGAATAAAAAATCTGGTATTAATAGAATAGAAAGGAGGCGTGCTATGACGGCAATAGGAAATTTTTTAAGAAATCATATTAAAGGTTTACTTATTTTTACTTTAATTATTGGGGGAATTAGTTTTTCATTATATAATTTGTTAAAAGATGATGAAAAAGAAGACAAACAAGAAGAAATAGCTATAGTATCTAAAGATGAATTAGAAGAGAAAGAAGAAAAAGAAGAAGTTTTAGCTAATCCAGTTGTAGAAGAAAAAGAACCAGTAAAATTATATGTTGATATTAAAGGAGCAGTTAATAAACCAGGTGTTTATGAAGTAAATGAGACATCTATTATAAATGATGTTGTATTACTTGCAGGTGGTTTTACTAAAAATGCTTATCAAAATAATATTAACTTAAGTAAAAAAGTAAAAGATGAAATGGTTATCTTTGTTTATACTAAAGAAGAAATGAAAATACCTAAAGTAGAAAATAAAGTGGATAATAATGAATCTTTTAAAGATGATGATTCTAATCAAGAAAATGAAATAGAAAAAGAAGAACCACCTATTATTGAAAATAATGTCATGAAAGATGAAGAAAAAGTAAATGAAAAATGCGAAGTTCCAAGTTATGATATTACGGAATGTGTTGATGATAAACAAAGTATTATTGAAGCTAGTGATAATAATGCTTTAGATACTCCAGAAAGTAATAATGATGATAATTCTTTAGAGAACGAAGAAAAACCAGAAGATAATCCCATCAGTGATGAAGATATTGCCGAAGGAAAAGAAACACTTGTAAATATTAATACGGCTGATATTAATGAGCTAACCACGATTAAAGGTATTGGGGAAGCTAAAGCCCAAGCCATCATTACCTATCGGGAAGAAAATGGCAATTTTAAAACTATTGATGATATTAAAAATGTCAGTGGAATAGGAGATGCAACTTTTGAAAAGATTAAAGCTTTTATTACAGTCTAGTTATTTTATAATTATTAGTTTAAGTTTTATTTTTCTTTATATTATTTTGTTTACAAAAGTAATTAAATATGAAACTAAATATGATCTAAATAATAATAAATTAAGTGGAACAATAATTATGCAAAAAATAGATGGTAATAAATTAAGTTTAACTATTAAAGATAAAGAAAAAGTAAATGTTACATATTATATTAATACTCTTGAAGAAAAAGAATATTTAGAAAATAACTTAAAACTAGGAAGTAAAGTAGCATTAGAAGGTATATTTAGTATACCTTCTAATAATACTATTCCTAATACTTTTAATTATAAAAAATATTTATATAATAAAAAAATATATGTTTTATTTAAAGCTAATAAAATAACTATTTTAGATACAGATATAAATATCTTTTATCAAATAAAAAATAAAATTAATGAAAGAATTAATAGTTTTTCTTTAACTAAAACATATATGCAAGCTTTTATTCTAGGTGATAATGATTATATTGCTAGTGATATTTATAAAATATATCAAAATAATGGAGTAACCCATTTATTTGCTATATCTGGGATGCATGTTAGTTTTTTAGTTTTATTTCTAACTAAATTTTTAAAAAGACTTAAAATTAAAGATAATTATTTAAATATAACAATTATATTATTTTTAATTTTTTATATGTTTTTAGTTAATTTTAGTGCTTCGGTTGTAAGAGCTAGTTTATTATATATCTTTTTATTAATTAATAAGAAATTTAATATTAATTTAAAAACTTTAAATGTTTTATATTTATTAATGTTAATTTTATTAATAATTAATCCTTTTTATATTTATGATTTAGGGTTTCAATATTCTTTTATGACTTCTTTTGGTTTAATATTATTTAGTAAGAAAATTAAAGGCAATTATATTAAAAAAACTTTTTTAATAAGTTTATATGCTTTTATGATTAGTTTGCCCATTACTTTAATTAATTTTTACGAATTTAATTTAATTACTATTATAAATAATATTATAGTAGTTCCTCTTGTTAGTGTAATTCTTTTTCCTTTTACCATTATAACTTTTATTTTTCCCTTTTTAGAAAATATCTTATTAATTGGTTTTAAATTATTAGAAAATATTAATATATTTTTAAATAAAATAAGTATTAATATTATTGTACCTAAAATAAATATTATTTTTTTAATTATTTATTATTTTCTAATATATTTTATTTTTAAAAAAGATTTTAAATATACAATATTTTTATTAATATTAATATTTAGTTATAAATTAAAACCTATTTTAGATAATAATTTTTATGTTTGTTATTTAGATATAGGGCAAGGGGATTCCTCTTTAATTATTAGTCCTCGACAAAAAGAAGTTATTTTAATTGATACAGGGGGAATAATTACTTATAAGAAAGAAGAATGGCAAAAAACTAATTCTACTTATAATAAAATGGCTAATATTATTACTTTTTTAAAGAGTAAAGGTATAAGTAAAATAAATTATTTAATTGGTAGTCATGGGGATTATGACCATTTAGGAAATGGATTATATTTAATAAATAATTTTCAAGTTCAAAAAGTTATTTTTAATAATGATGAATTTAATGATACGGAAAAAAATATTATAAATGAACTTACTAAAAAGGATATTAAATATTATCGAAATATTAAAGAATTAAATTTTAATAAGTATAAAATGACTTTTTTAAATACTAAATTATATGATAATGAAAATGATAATTCACTGGTAATATATTTAAGTTATAATAATTATAAATTTTTATTCATGGGGGATGCTGGATTAAAAAAAGAAGCGGATATTTTAAATAAATATAATATACCTAGTATTAATTTTTTAAAAGTTGGGCATCATGGCTCTAATACTTCTTCAAGTAAAGAATTTATAAATAAAATAAAACCAGTCTATGCCATAATATCAGTGGGGAAGAATAATCGCTATGGACACCCTAATAAAGAGACTTTAGATAATTTAAAAGATTCTTATATTTATCGAACTGATATAGATGGTAGTATTTCTATAAAAATAAATAATAAAGGTTATAAAATAGTTAATTATAGTCCTTAAAATATGATACAATATATTAAATTAAAGGAATGATATAAATGTATTTACAAATGGATAAAAATAAAGATCATAAATTAAATACAAAAGAGGATTATCAAAGAATAGCTAAATCTACTTATAAAGCAGCATGTGGTTATTATTTAATATTTTGTAGAAGTTGTGATTTATTAGTTAGTGATTATGATAATCAAATTGCTTCTATCGTGGCATTTTCTTGTGAACTTTTTTTAAAAAGTATTTTGTATAATGATTCTATTTGTTGTAGAAACGAACATAATTTATTTAATCTATATAATAAATTATCAAAGCAAGCTCAAAAATATATTAAAGAAAAACATCCGAAAAGTAATCTAAATCCAATGTTAGAATCTGATTCTTTTGAAATTAATTTAAAAGAAATAGGGCATTCTTTTAGGGTATTTAGATATTCGTATGAAAAAGAAGGCTTTGCTTGTAATATTATATTTTTATTAGAGTTATTTATAACTTTAAAAAATTATTGTGATATTTTATTTAATGATAAATAAATACTATAACTTTTATAAAAAAAATGTTAAAATATTCTATGAGGTTTAAAAATGAAAATATGTGTTATAAATGGTGAATCCTATTTTTTAATAAATGAAGAAATTAGTAAAATAATTAAAGATAATAAAAATATTAAAAAATTTGATTTAAATGTTAATACTTTAGAAGATGTTATTACTGAAGCTGGTTATTA
>CANROL010000002.1 GCA_947632255.1 uncultured Bacilli bacterium | reverse complement strand
ACTCTTAATCAGACTTATTTCCGTTTTTTTATTAAAAACGGAATTTCAAATGAAAATTAACGAAAACAGTTAAAAAATTATTAATATACTTGCAAAACTAATTTAAATATTATATACTTAAGGTGTATATACTACATGAAGGGAGTGTGCTGATATGCAAATTACATCTGTTAATGTCAAAAAATATGACAAAGAAGAATCTAAAATGAAAGGAATCGCTTCAGTATTAATCGATGATTGCTTTGTAATTCGCGACATTAGAATTATTGAAGGTAATGATGGTTTATTTATAGCTATGCCTAGTCGTAGAAAAAATGATGGTGAGTATCAAGATGTAGCTCATCCAATTAATGCCGAAACTAGAAAAATGTTTGAAGATGCAATTTTTGAAGAATATAACAAAACTGAAACAGAATAATAAAAACCACTAATAGTGGTTTTTTTAATATAATAATGTTTTAAAGCATATATATTACTAGGTGATTATATATGGAAAAAGAAATGGCAGCTTTTAATCATAATATTACTTTAACTGAAAGAAAAAATTTAGTTGTTACAGGTGTCAAAAAAATAGATAATTTTGATAGTAATGAATTTTTACTTGAAACAACAAAGGGTTATTTAAGTATTAAAGGTTCAGATTTAGAAATAGTTAAATTAGATACATATCAAGGAAATGTATCAATCAAAGGACAAGTTAGTAGTTTAAATTATTCAGAAAATGGATCAAAAAATAAAGAAGAAAGTTTTATTAGCAAGTTATTTAAATGATAACTTTTAAAACCCAAATCAGTATTCTTCTTTTTTCTTATCTTTATGGCTTGTTTTTCTATTATTTACTATTTTTATGTAGGCATTATATAACTTGCCAAAATATTTTTTATCGTATTATTAATACTTTTACTTTATTTCTTTTTTTATCACTTGTTTATTTTATTGGTATCGAAATTGTCTGTAATGGCATTTTACACATTTATTCTTTTATTGTCATTATTGCTACTTGTTATGGCTGTAACTTAATTGCAAATAAAAAGAAATAATGTTAGAATGATATTAGGTGATAAGATGGCAAAGAAAAAAAAGAAAATATCAATTCAAGCTCGTCGTAGGTTGTTTTTTGTTCGTCCAATTTGTTTTGGCCTTATTATTTTTGTTGTTGTATCACTAATATCTAATACAGTTACATTATATAAATTAAATAATGAAGAAAAACAAAAAGAAGAAGAATATATTAAGCTACAAGAAGAATCAGAGTATTTAAAAAATGAGATAGTTAAGTTACATGATCCAGAATATTTAGCTAAATTTGCTAGAGAAAATTATTCCTATTCTAAAGATGGCGAATTAATTATCAAAATGGAAAAAAACCAAGAAAAAATAGAAAAAAAGGAACAACAAGTTAAAGAAGAAAATACACACATTATTTTTATTTGTAGTATTGGTGTAGGTTTAATATTTATTTATATTTTTATTAGAAGTCTAATAAATAGAAAAAAATAGTTGTGCAAAACTATTTTTCTTTTAAACTATTAATTAATTCTGAGTGATCTTCAAATTCAAATTCTTGCTTAGTATGGTATTTTTTAATCTTAGCAACGATTAGCGAAGGGAATTTAGTTACGATAGAATTATATTCAATAACAATATCATTGTAATATTTTTTTAGAGCAATAATTTCAGCTTCTGATTCAATCAAATTAATTTCGATTTTATTGTATTCATCATTTCCTTTAACAACAGCGCTTTCTGTCGCATATTCGTGAAATTGTTCAATAGCTTTGTAAAGCTGTTTATCTAATTCAAAATTATCTAATTTTTGTGATCTTATATTAACGATGGTATCTAAAATATCGCCTTCTTTTTCCGTAATATTACGAATAATATCAATAGATTTATTAAGTAAATCAAATCGTTTATTTAAAGTTGATTCGATATTAGCTTCCGCTTCATTAATTCTAATGATATATCCTTTAAAATTATCCAAAGTAATAACTACAAAAACAGTTATGACACCGATAATGATGAAAGCTGCAAATAAAATATATACTACTACCATACAATCACCTAATGTTAATTATAACAAAGATTATTTCTTTTTACAATCTATTGGTTGTTTGGATAAAATGTTTCACTTGTGTTAATATTTTCATCGAATTTAATATAATCAACATAAATTAGTAGTAATAAATACCAATTACCAGTATTAGGATCACTTAAAATAATATGATCTTTACCTGATTGTTCAATTATGCCTTTAAAGACACGATCTTTCCAATCCAAAGAGTCAGCAAATGACATATAAACTTCTACTTGTTTACCACGATTTAGACGAAGGATATTTTCAATATAAGATTGTTCATTTGACTGATTATTGTACATTGGAATATTAGTGTAATTATTATTTATAAAAATCATCCTTTCTGTTTAAATATATTAAAAAAAAATAATAATTATGATATAATAAGGATGATTGTAGGTGATTTAGTGAAAAAGTCATATAAAATAATTTTTATTATATATTTTATTATATTAGGTATAATCGTTTTTACGAACCATGATTTAACAAATTTAGCAACGAAACTAGAGTACGTTTCTTGTGGTAGTGCGAGTAAAATACCAAAACCTGTTCCTCAACTTACGACTATGGCTTATACTATTTTAATTGTTGGCGCACCCCTTGTTTTAATTATTTTCTCAATCGTCGATATTGTTAAAGCTATAATGAGTGGAAATGCTGACGACATTATGAAAGCTAGAAATAAATTATTTAAAAAATTTATTATTACGGCTGTTATTTTTCTAGTATCAGGAATTGTTCAGTTTGTTTTAACAAAAGTAACAAGTAACGATGAAGATCAAAATTCAATGACAGCTTGTTTAAAATGTTTCTTATATTATGATGAAACAACTTGTCCACATACAGAGTTAGACTCTTAGAATTATATTTGACAATTTATATTGGTTGTGATAATATTAGGGCGTCTTTTATAAAGGCGTTTTTTTATATAATAAATATTTTGTAGAAAGGATTAATCAATTATAGAATTATTGATATTTCTATAAATTTGGTTATATGAGAACATATGTCAAAGTTAGTTATTATTCCTAATGATATAAAAACCGTAGATAAAATAATTGATCATTATATCCTACTAGGTATAAAAGGGTATAGTGTTAATAATTTAAATATTGAACTTGATTACTTAAAAGAATTAATCAAGAAAAAAAAGAATATATTTATAACACTTAATAAAAATTTTACTAATGCTGAATTAGAGGATTTAGAAAAATTGTTAAAACAATTAGCTACTTATGATATTAAAGGTATTTTTTATTATGATGTAGCTATAGTTAATATAGTTAAAAGACTTAAATTAGATTTAAATTTAGTATGGGCAGCAGAACATCTAACGACTAATTATTACACTATTAATTATTGGTATAACCAAGGAGTAACTTCAACTTTTTTATCTAATGAAATAACTAAAGATGAAATTATTTCGATAAGTGAAAATACACCTAGTCATCTTTTTGTTCAATTATTTGGTTATATACCAATGTATGTATCAAAACGCCATGCGATAAAAAATTATTTTAAACATTTTAATTTACATGATCATAGTAAGAAATATTATTTATTTAAAGAAAATAAATATTATTCAATTACTGATAATGAAGATGGAACAATGATTTATTCTAATTTTATTTTAAATGGTTTAAAAGAATATATAGAATTAAAAGATAAAATAGAATATATTGTAATAAATGGATATAATATTGATAGTGACAAATTATTAGAAATAATAAATATTTTTGAGACATCTAATACCCAAAATATCTCTAAGTTAGAACAAAAATTAAATGAACTTTTTAGTAATTTATCTAAAGGATTTTTGTATGAAGAAACAATTTATAAGGTGAAGTAATATGAATAAACCAGAATTATTAGCGCCAGCTGGCGATTTAGAAAGACTTAAAGTTGCTCTATTATATGGAGCTGATGCTGTCTATTGTAGTGGACCTAGTTTTAGTTTGAGGGCTAATGCAAATAATTTTAGCCTTAGCGATTTAAAAAAAGGAATCACTTTTGCTCATAAATTACATAAAAAAGTTTATGTGACTGTTAATATAATTCTTCATAATAAAGAAGCTTCAAAAATACTGGATTATTTAAATAAACTAGAAAAAATTGGAGCTGATGCGATTATTGTTAGTGACCCATATATCATGGATTTAGCGTTGAAAAAAACTAACTTGGAAGTTCATCTATCAACACAACAATCTACTTTAAATTATGAAAGTTGTAAGTTTTTCTTTGAACAAGGTGTTAAACGTATTGTTTTAGCTCGTGAGTGTTCTAAGGATGATATAAAACAAATCATAAAAAAAGTACCAGTTGAACTTGAAGTATTTATTCATGGAGCTATGTGTGCAGGATATAGTGGCCGTTGTGTTTTATCTAACTTTTTAACTAAAAGAGATGCTAACCGTGGTGGATGTAGTCAAATATGTCGTTGGGATTTCAAACTAGTAGCTGATGGTAAAATAATAGAAACTGAAAAAGATTTTACATTATGTAGTAAAGACTTATCATTATTATCTTACTTACCAGAAATGATTGATATGGGAATAAGCTCTTTTAAAATTGAAGGAAGAATGAGATCTATTTATTATATCGCTACTGTTGTTTCAGTATATCGTAAGGCTATAGACGATTATTGTAACAAAGGAGCAGATTATGAATATAATAAGAAATATGAAAAGATTTTAAGAAGATGTGCTAATCGTGATTCAGTAGTCCAATTTTTTGATGGAACTAATGATGAAACTTGTAGTTACTATAATGGTCGAGAGGAAATATCTAACCAAGATTTTTTAGGAAAAGTTATCGCATATGATGAAGATAAAAAATTAGCAACTATCGAACAAAGAAATTATTTTAAAAAAGGTGATGAAGTTGAGATATTTGGACCTTCTTCTGAAACAATAACATTGGTTATTGATAAAATTTATGACGAAAATGATGAGATTATAGATGTTGTTCGTCATCCAAAACAAATTGTAAAAATAAAGGTAAATCACAAATTACATCCTTATGATTTTGTAAGGAAAAAAATTGTTGACAATGATTGAAAAAAGTGGTAACATTTTATAGAAATTTAGAAAGTTTAGGTGATTATGATGAAAAGCGAAAAAACTATCTACTTAACCGAAGAAGGGTTAGAAGAGATCAAAAAAGAACTTGACGTTCTAAAATTAGAAAAGAGGCCAGAAATAATTACAGCTTTAAAAGAAGCAAGAGCTCAAGGCGATTTGAGTGAGAATGCTGAATATGATGCTGCTAGAAATGAACAAGCTATTGTTGAAGCTAGAATTCAAGAACTAGAAGCTATGATTGAAAAAGCTACAATTATTAAAGATATAAATACTGATGTTGTTTCATTAGGAACAAAAGTTACTATTGAATATATTGAAGATCATGAACAAGAACAATATTCAATTGTTGGTAGTAAAGAAGCAGATCCATTTGCTAATAAAATATCTAATGAATCTCCAATTGCTAAAGCAATATTGGGATCAAAAGTTGGTTCTATTGTAAGTGTAGATAGTCCAAATGGTAGATATGAAGTAAAAATTGTAGCAATTGCTTAAAAATAAAAAAATATACAATTTGAAATTAACTTTTTAAAGTAAACGTCAATTTGTATATTTTTTTTGATAAAAAGAGCCTTAAGTTTATAACTTAATTACCTTGTATCTATCAATATAATAACACTTTAAACATAAAAAATAAAGTGTTTTTTTACCATCTAAAAAAATCAAAAAAGTTATTATTTAAAACTACAAACATCTATTCTTCTCTTTAATTCCAACAAATTGGTTGTCCTTAAGTTATAAACTTAAGGACACATTTGGAGGATAATATGAAGCAAGTAAAAAATAAAAATATGATGATATTGGTAGTAATTTTTATAGTAACATTGACAAGTAGTATCGGGTATAGTGCTTTACAGTCAAATTTAAAAGTAACGGCTGATTTAAATATCTTAAAAGATTATGGGCCAGATGGAACACTATATGACATGATGCATCATATATCAGAAATGGATAATTCTAGTAGTAAATATGTTCAAAACTCAAGTGGCATAGACTTCTCACAAATATCATCCGATACAAACGGTAAAGGTGTGTATGAACTACATACAACAAAAGATGATAAATATCCCATTCATTACTATCGAGGAGAAGTAGATAATAATGTCATATTCGCTAATTTTTGTTGGAAGATAGTAAGAACGACAGAAACCGGTGGTGTCAAATTAATTTACAATGGTGAACCGAGTGATGATGGTAAATGTGATAATATTGGTGATAATACCCAAATTGGTAATTCAAGTTATAACGCTAAGGTTAATGAAAGTAAGTATGTGGGGTATAAATATGATAATGATGAAGTTGATAGTACGATAAAAACAAGAGTAGATAAATGGTATAAAGAGAATATTGAAGGTAAATATTCAAACTATTTGGAAGATACAATATTCTGTGTTGATAGAAGCTCAAGAGCACCAGGAAGTAATATATACTATGGAGCATATGATAGAAATTCATATAATGGAAGTAGAAATCCAAGTTTCAAATGCCCACAAGATGATGATAAGTTTACCGTAACAAATGGTAAATTAACCTATCCAGTCGGCTTAATAACGGCTGACGAAGTAGCATATGCCGGAGGATTACTTAATATAGAAAATAAAACATATTATTTATACACAGAAACTTGGTACTGGACGATGTCTCCTGCTCTTTTCAATGGTACCTATGCTAATGTATGGTATGTCATATTTTCTGGTAATATTCAAGACTATCGGGTTGGTAGCAGCTACGGCATTCGCCCAGTCATCTCATTAAAACATGAAACAAAATACTTGAGTGGGAATGGTAGCAAAGAAACACCATTTTTGATAACGCCATTACCAGAGAAACCAAAACCAATATTAGATAAACTAACAGCAAGCTCATATCTTGATAATATAAAAAGTGAATATGTAGAATCCAAAACAGGAATAGATTTCAGTAAGATATCATCAGACACCAATGGAAAAGGTGTATATGAACTACATACAACAGTAAATGATGAGCACCCAATATATTACTACAGGGGAGCTGTAACAGATAATAATATCATATTTGCCAACTTTTGTTGGAAAATCATCAGAACAACAAGTAGTGGAGGAATAAAGATAATCTATAATGGAAGTCCAACAAGTGACAATAAATGTACAAACACTACAGGTTCAAATACGCAAATAGGGACATCAGTGTATAATAGTAGTTATGCAAAAGAGAAATATGTAGGATATAAGTATGATAATGACGAAGTTGATAGTATAATAAAAACAAATATAGATTCATGGTACAAAACAAATATCGATGAAAAGAAAGACGCAAGTGGAAAAAGTTATACAACGTATATAGAAGACCTAGAATTTTGTAATGATCGAAGTATCTCAAGTACATCAGGAAATTACATATATTACAATCCAAGATATAGAAATTACGAAAATAAGACACCAAGTTTAGAATGCCAACAAGATAGTGATAAGTTTACCGTAGCAAATGAAAAACTAACCTATCCCGTAGGACTAATAACAGTAGATGAAGCAGCGTATGCAGGAGGAGTTTATAATATATCAAATAGTACATATTATTTATATACAGGCAACTATTACTGGACGATGTCGCCTTCTTACTTCTCTGGCAGCTTCGCTCTCGTGTGGAGCGTCACTTCGACCGGTAGCCTCGGCGACGGTTACCGCGTGGACAACAGCGGCGGCGTTCGCCCAGTAGTAAACTTAATACCAACCACTCAAGTAACAGGCACAGGCACTAGTGACAATCCGTATATTGTAGTTGAATAAAAAAACATAGGTCTTACTTTTATAAGTAGATCTATGTTTTTTATAATATCTTATCAATTAATCCATAGTTTAATGCTTCAGTGGCACTCATAAAGTTATCTCTTTCTGTATCTTTTTCAATAATCTTTATGTCTTTATCAGTATTTTGTGCTAATATTTTGTTTAATTTGTCTTTAAGTTTTAATATATGTTCAGCTGCTATTTTTATTTCTGTCGCTTGGCCTTGAGCGCCACCTAGTGGTTGATGAATCATAATTTCACTATTGGGTAAGGCATATCTTTTACCTTTGGTTCCACTTGATAGAAGAAAGGCTCCCATACTAGCTGACATACCGATACATATTGTTGACACATCGCTTTTAATAAAGTTCATAGTGTCATAGATAGCTAATCCGGCTGATACGCTACCACCTGGTGAGTTAATATATAGACTAATATCATTGTGATTAATAGAGTCTAAATATAGTAGTTCACTAATGATGATATTAGCGTTGTTGTCAGTTATTTCATCACCTAAAAAGATAATACGATCTTGTAATAATTTTGAGTATAAATCATATGCACGTTCTGTATTGTGTTTTTTTTCAATAATGTTTGGAATAATCAAGGTATCATCTCCTATAATTATAATAGTCAATCATTTGTTAAATATTCAAAAAAGATAATGACAAAGTTATCTTTTTTGTGATAAAATTACTATAAGAATAGAGGGATGTTATATGGGTAGAAATGTCATAATAACATATAAAGATGGTACTAAAAGAGAATTTCCAGTTGGGATGTCATTAAAAGAACTTAGTAATTACTACCAAAATTATTTGAAGTATGATATTTTAGTTGCGAAAGTTGATAATGATTTAGCTGCCTTAAGTGATACTATAGCTAGAAAGTGTAAAATTGAGTTTTTTGATCGTAGCACAACTTTAGGCCGTTGTGTGTATGCTTCAAGTGCTAATTTTATTTTGGTTGTTGCGGTACGTAATGCTTTAGGTGATGATGCTACTGTTGTAATTCACCACTCTCTTGACAATGGTGTTTATTGTCATCTTCATAATGTTGAAGTAAATGCCGAAGTCATTAAGAAAGTTGAAGATGAAATGCGAAGATTGATAAATGAAGATTTACCTTTTGAAAAAATTAGTGTATCACGAACTGATGCGATGAAGTATTTTAAAAGTCGTAATAAAATGGATAAGGTTAATGTTTTAAAATACATTCCTAATTCTTATGTAAGTTTATATAATTTGGATAATATGTATGATTATTACTATGGTAAATTAGCTTATAGTACAGGTCAAATAAATAATTTTAAACTTACTTATATGGAACGTAATGGATTTATTTTATCTATTCCAAGTTTGGCTAATCCAGGTGTAACTACCGATTATGTTGAACATGAAAAAATCTCTGATTCTTTTATCGATTTGGAGCGTGTCGCTAATAGTTGGGGCATTAATCATGTTTCTGATTTAAATAAGATTGTTTCAGATGCTAAAGTAACACAATTAATTTTAAATTCTGAAGCTTATTACACTAATCAACTACAAGTAGCGACTGATCAAATTATTCAAAGAAAAAATGTTCGTTTAGTTTTATTAGCTGGCCCTTCAAGTAGTGGTAAAACAACTACTTCAAAAAGGTTAATGACTTATATAAAAGGGCGTGGCCTAGGGGTGTTACAAATATCAGTTGATAATTATTTTGTCAATAAAGTAGATACTCCTAAAAAAGAAAATGGTGAATATGATTTTGAGTCTTTACAGGCTGTTGATTTAAAATTATTTAATGAACATTTAACGCGTTTAATGGCGGGGGAAGAAGTAGAGTTACCAAATTATAATTTTATTACTGGTGAAAGAGAGTTTAATGGTAATTTCGTTAAACTTAAAGATGATGATATTATTATTATTGAAGGTATTCATGCTTTAAATGATGAATTGACTAGAGATATAGATTCTAAATATAAATATAGATTATATGTTAGTCCATTAATTCATGTTAATATTGATAATCACAATCATATTCATACAACTGATTTAAGAAAGTTAAGACGAATTGTACGTGATAGTAGAACGAGAGGTCGTGGTGCGTTAGAAACATTAAGTATGTGGTCGTCTATCCGACATGGTGAGGAAGAATATATTTATCCACACCAGGAACAAGCTGATTATGTTATTAATTCATCTTTAATATACGAAATAGGTGTATTAAAAACTTATGCTGAACCATTATTATTTTGTGTAGAAGAAGATGATGAGGTTTATCCAGAGGCTTTAAGGTTAATTAATTTTTTAAGGAATTTTTTACCGATTCCAGGTGATAGTGTACCAGTTGATTCTGTATTAAGAGAATTTATTGGGGGAAGTTGTTTTAGAGATTAGAAAGAAGGTATTATATGATAAAAGTTGCAATTAATGGTTTTGGAAGAATAGGACGTTTGGCTTTTAGACAAATGTTTAAGATGGAAGGTTATGAGATAGTTGCTATTAATGATTTAACTAGTCCTGAGATGTTAGCACATTTATTAAAATATGATTCAGCTCAAAAAAGATATGAATTAGCTGATAAAATTTCATATGATGAAGGAGTAATTATCGTTGATGACGTAAAAATTCCTGTTTTTGCTGATAGCAATCCTGAAAATTTGCCTTGGGCATCTTTAGATGTTGATGTTGTTTTAGAATGTACAGGTTTTTTCTGTTCAAAAGAAAAGTCTATGGCTCACATTCGTGCTGGTGCTAAAAAGGTTATTATTTCAGCTCCAGCTGGTAATGATTTACCTACGATTGTTTATGGTGTTAACGAGAAGACCTTGACAAAAGAAGATAACATTATTTCTGCTGCTAGTTGTACAACTAATTGTTTAGCGCCTATGGCTTATGCTTTAAATAATTATGCTAAAATAACCTCAGGTATTATGACAACTGTTCATGCTTATACAGGTGATCAAATGATTCTTGATGGACCACATCGTAAAGGTGATTTAAGAAGAGCTCGTGCTGGTGCTATTAATATTGTTCCTAATTCAACTGGAGCTGCTAAGGCTATTGGTTTAGTTATTAAAGAGTTAGATGGAAAATTAATTGGTGGCGCTCAAAGAGTACCTGTTGCTGATGGTTCATTAACTATCTTAGATGCTGTTGTTGAAAAAGTGGTAACAAAAGAAGAAATTAATGCAATGATGAAATCAGTTACTAGTGAATCTTATGGTTATACTGATGAACCTATTGTATCTAGTGATATTATTGGGGATACACATGGATCAGTTTTTGATGCTACACAGACAAAAGTTATAGATTTGGGTGATGGAAAAACGCTTGTTCAAGTTGTAGCTTGGTATGATAATGAGAATTCTTATACGAGTCAGATGGTTAGAACAGTTAAGTATTTAGCAAATATGTAAAATATATAAAGTAGAACATCATTTTTATTGTTTGTTCTATTTTTTTTTGTTATAATAACCATAGCGTAGGAGGGTGTTATGGCAGTAGTATTATTAATTTTATCGATTGCTCCTGTTATTTTCTTTGGGTATCAAATATATGTAAGAGATTTTGATAAAGAACCAACGCAGAATTTGATAAAGTTGTTTTTTTGTGGTGTTGGTGCGACTTTTTTAACCTTATTTATAACTGGAGTATTGTCTTCAATAATTCCTTTTTTTGATTATGATTCTGACTCTTTAAGTTTAATTGAACTTATACCTTATGTTTTTATTGGTGTCGCTTTAGTTGAAGAGTTTAGTAAATGGATTTTTGTTTATAAATTAGAATATAATAATCAAGAGTATAATCATTTGTATGACGGAATTGTTTTTGCTGGTTTTGTAGCGTTAGGTTTTGCTTGCTTAGAAAATATTTTATATGTTTTACAATCTGGTGTTCAAACCGCAATTGTTAGAGCTTTTTTAGCTATACCAGGTCATTTGTGTGATGGTATTATGATGGGTTATTATTTATCACTTGCTAAATTATCTTTAATCAATAAAGACGTCAGTTTGTCAAAGAAGAATATTGTTTTAAGTTTATTAGTACCAACTATTACACATGGTATTTATGATTATTTACTTTTTGCGGGTGAGAAAACAGATAATTATCTATTTATGGGTCTTTTCGTCATCTTTATTGCAGTATTTTTTTCGAATGCTTCGAAAAAAGTTAAACAGTTAGCTTCAAATTCATATAATTTAAATCCATCATATGTTAGCCCTAAAAAAGCAGTAAATAATATGTATTATCAAGTAAATCAATCTAATTATGTGAATAAACCAATGAATAATGTTAATAATCAAAAATACTGTACGAATTGTGGCGCTAAAGTAGTAGGCCAGTATTGTAGTCAATGTGGCCACAAAACTTTGTAAATTTTAACATAAAAATTTGAGTTTCGGCAAAAATAATTCTTGACATGAAAAAAATCAGAGAATGTGGAAAACTTTCTCTGATTTTTGGTTAAAAAATAATGTAAACACAACCAAAATTTAGTATAATTAAAATGTAAAAATAAAATTCATACTAAACAAAAAACTTGGAGGTGTTTACATGAATAATTTTACTACAAATACATATGAAATGAAAAGAGAAATTTTAAATTTTTCAAAAAAAATTTCAGAGGGATTAAATAATCCGACAACTAAGTTTTTGATAGACATGCAATATGGTCTTTCAAAAGGAGGGAGTTGCTTAATATCAAATATAGCTAGAAGTCTAGATGAAGATATTAAATTGGGATATACAATAGATAGATTGTGTGATAATCTCTCTAATCTATATAAAGAAGAAAAAGAAATAATTTGGAATAATTATTTGAATGAAGTGAGAAAAAATATCGATGAGGACAATGCAGTTGTCTTATTTGATGATAGTGATATTAATAAAGAATATAGTAAAAAACTAGAAGATTTAGATAAAATTATAGATGCATCTAGTCGAGATAAGAAAATAGTTAATGGTTATCATGTATGTGAAGCAACGGTATTAACAAAAAATCAAAAACAACCTATAAGCATATATAGTAAGATTTACTCTTGTCAAAGTGATAATTTTATAAGTAAAAATTCATATACATTAGAAAGTATAAAAGCAGCAGAGAATTTGATAGGTAATAATTTTACAGGAATATTTGATAGAGGATATGATGATAATAAGATATTTAAATATATGAGTGAAAATAATCATAAATTTGTAATAAGACTAGATGATGAAAGAACATTATTATTTAAAGGTAAAAAGAGAAGTGTTAAAGAAGTATCAGAATCAAGGAAAGGTAAAATATCAATGAAAACATTATTTAATGATAATGAAGAAATTGAATTAATGTTAACTCATACAAAAGCAACATTACCAGCAAATAAAAAGGAATATACATTAGTAATAGTCTATGGATTAAGTGAAGCAAAACCAATGAAATTACTAACTAATATAAATATAAAAGAAAAAGAAGATGTAATAAAAGTAGTTAGATTATATTTATCTAGGTGGCGAATAGAAGAGCATTTTAGAGGGAAAAAACAAGAATATGATTTTGAAAATATGAGAGTAAGAACATTAGAAAGTATGAATAATTTAAACATGATGTTGACTATTCATTTAGGACATATAGCGATATTAGTAGATAATATAGATAAGAAATTATTAACAATAAAAATAATATATGCAAGTAAATCATTAAAAGAAAAAGCAATAGTATGGTTAAGTCAAATAGCTAGAGGAATAAAGTCAATCCTTTCACATGCACATACAGGAATAAAAGAGTGGCAAAATATAGAAACAAGAATAAAATATAAACAATTATTTTTAAAAATATAGTTATATAATTAATTAGATTTTAAAAAAGACGAACATTTCACAATGTTTTGCGTTAGCATGTACAAATTTAGTCAAAAAATGAAAAAATAAATCATTTTCGTAAAATTCATGAAATATTTATAAAATTTGATTAAATTTGTTGTAAAAAACCGAAACTCAAACATAAAAAGGCTTGACATATAGTAAAATTATGGTATAATCTAATACGTAGTGAAGAAAAGGAAAGCGATTATCCACATCCACCTGATTACTTTTAAGTAATGGGTTAATGCCATAATAGAAATATTGTTAGGTTAAGTGGATACTCTGTATGCACTTTTTTCGTGGTATAAGATATGATTGGGAGGTGTTTGTTATCGCAAACAAAGACAGGGGTTTGTTCATTAATGAACAGATACGCGCTAAAGAAGTAATGGTTATTGGGCCAAAAGGAGAGCAATTAGGTATTAAGACGACAAACGATGCATTAACCTTAGCTACCTATGCTGGTTTTGATCTTGTTTTGATTAATCCAAATGGTAATCCACCAGTATGTAAAATAATGGATTATAATAAGTTTAAATATGAAAATAAGAAAAAACAAAAAGAAAATTTAAAAAAACAAAGAGAAGCTAATTTGGAAATGAAAGAATATCGTTTATCTGTGTCAATAGATGTTCATGATTTTGAAACAAGAGTAAAACAGGCAGCTAAGTATCTTGAAAAAGGACATCGCGTTAAAGCCTCAATTAGATTTCGTGGTCGAGAAATGGCTCATACTGATTTAGGAAAGCAAGTATTGATTCGTTTTGCGGAGGCTTTAGGTAATTGTAGTACTATTGACCAAAAACCAATTTTAGAAGGTCGTAATATGACAATGATACTTATACCAAAGAAAGACAAGTAGGAGGGAAATTATGCCAAAAGTAAAGAAGATAAAATTAAAATCTCACAAAGGAACAAAAAAAGTTTTAAATGTTAGAGATAGTGGTTCAATTAAAATTGGACATCCAGGAATGAGACATAATACTGGAAAGAAAAATACTGCTTCAAATAGAAGTGGAAGAACACAAACAGCTTTATCAAAAGCCGATAGTAACAGATTAAAAAAAGTTGTTGTTAAATAATTAAGAAGGAGGAATTTAAATGGCAAGAGTTAAAGGAAGTAATATTCATGCAGCTAGAAGAAAAAAGATTTTAAAACAAGCTAAAGGATATTTTGGAAGTAAACATAAATTATATAGAACTGCTAAAGAACAAGTTATGCATTCTTTAAAGTATTCTTATCGTGATAGAAGACAAACAAAAAGAAATATGAGAAAATTGTGGATAACTCGTATTAATGCAGCTTGTCGTATGAATGATATTAGCTATTCTAAATTCATTAATGGATTAAACAAAGCTGATATTAAAGTTAATAGAAAAATGTTAAGTGAAATAGCTATCGATGATCCTAAAGCATTTACGCAATTAGTTAAACAGGCAAAAGGAGCTTTAGAGGGAAAAGTAGTTAAAGCTGAAACTAAAAAAGAAGAAGTAAAAACTGATGTTAAAGAAAAAGCATCAAAGAAAGAAGATAGCAAAGATTTTTCTAAAATGACAGTTGCTGAATTAAAAGCAGTAGCTAAAGAAAAAGGTATTGCAGGATATACAACGATGAAAAAAGCAGATTTAATAGATGCATTAAAATAATCGCTAATTGAGCGATTTTTTTTTGTAATTTGACAAAAGATAGAAAAAAGATATAATAAACATGCAAAGAGGTGATTAGGGTGGTTAATGAAGCGAAAGTTAAATATTTTGATTTGTTAGAATATGTATCAAAAATTAAATTAACCGATAAAGTTTTGCTTCATTTAGATGATACTAGTAGTAACTTTGAACAATATATTAAAACTTTAGCTAAAATCTGTAATTATAGTGATTATGCAGCATTATATTATTGGTTAGATCAAAATTATCATGAATTAGTCGCATCAGGAAAAATTGAAAATAAAAAAGTTTCTAATATCGAATTATTCAAAAGTGATCTTTTTTTTGAAAGTTTAAATATTAATCATGAACGTATTAAAGCTATTCATCGCTTTGTTTGTGAACATACTAGTGTAGGTAAAAATGTTTTAGTGGGTCAATACCGAACGAAAGAAGCTAGTGTTGGTTATGTTTGTGATGGACAGTATAAACCTTATTGGTATGCAGCAGAACCTCAAGATATAAAAAGATTTATGGATAGTTTTTTAGTTTTCTATAAAACTAGTAGTTTAAAAGAAATATATGCTAATCCATTTTTAAAAAGTTCTTTAGCTCATCTTTTATTCATTAGAATACACCCTTTTGGCGATGGAAATGGAAGGACAGCAAGAATTATTCAAAATATTTATCTTAATCAATTAACCTATGTCAATCGATTAGATAATATTTATTTTGATTTAGAACATGATAGTAATGAGCAAATAAATGATTGGTTTGATTTTATTTTAAATATGTATGATGAACAATTATTTTATCAAACAAATCGTTTGCCTAGTTTGAAAGAAGGGTTTGATCGTTTAAGAAAGTTTGAAAGTAGTGATTTGCAGATGGCAAAGATAGCTGAAAAGTCGCAAATCAAAAAAACTTTTTAAACTTTTTTTATACGCCTTTTTTAGCACTCACTATTGACAAGTGCTAAAAAAGGCGTATAATGTTAAATGAAGGAGGGGATAATATGAATATGAACATGCAAAACCCTTATGAAGAAAATTTAGAAAATGTTTTAGAAAAATATGGTCGTGATATTGTCGCTGCTGTTCGCGATGGTAAAATTGACCCCGTTATTGGTCGTGATGAAGAAGTTAGAAGTATTACAAGAATACTATCACGAAAAACTAAAAATAACCCTGTTTTAATTGGTGAACCAGGTGTTGGTAAAACAGCTATTGTTGAAGGACTTGCCCAACGTATTGTTAAAGGTGATGTTCCTAATAGTTTAAAAAATAAGACTATTTGGGAATTAGATTTAGGTTCCTTAATTGCAGGTGCCAAATACCGTGGTGAATTTGAAGATCGTCTTAAAGCTGTTTTAAAAGAAATACAAAAATCTGATGGCGAAATTATTATGTTTATCGATGAAATTCATATGATTGTTGGAGCCGGAGCTGAAGGAGCAATGGATGCTTCTAATATGTTAAAACCAATGTTAGCTCGTGGTGAAATTCATGTTATTGGTGCAACAACTTTAAATGAATATCGTAAATATATTGAAAAAGATGGGGCTTTAGAAAGAAGATTTCAAAAAGTTAAAGTTTCAGAACCAACGGTT
Source organism: uncultured Bacilli bacterium (assembly GCA_947632255.1). GTDB lineage: Bacteria > Bacillota_I > Bacilli_A > RF39 > UBA660 > Caccenecus. Next base: position 7,929 of record CANROL010000002.1, on the reverse strand, counting down.
TTAGATACTATTACTATTCTTAGAGGATTAAAATCACGTTTTGAAGTTTTTCACAGTGTAAATATTAAAGATAAAGCCTTAGTGGCAGCTGCAACTTTATCAGATCGTTATATTACTGACCGTTTTTTACCAGATAAAGCTATTGATTTAGTAGATGAAGCTTGCTCAACAATTAAAGTTCAAATGGATTCTGTACCAACAGAGTTAGATACTTTGACTAGACAGATTATGCGTTTAGAAATTGAGCTGCAAGCATTAAAAAAAGAGAAAGATGAATTATCTAAAAAAAGAGTTGAAGAAATTAAAGATAAATTAACAACTTTAAAAGAAGAAGAAAAAAAATTACGTGATAAATGGAATAATGAAAAAGATATTTTGTCTAAAATTAATGTGAAAAAAGAAGAGTTAGAAAAACGAACTTTTGAATTAGAAAAAGCTGAAAATAACTATGACTTAGAATTAGCTGCTAGATTAAGACATGGTATTATACCTAATTTACAGAAAGAGTTAGATGAATTAAGAAATAATAGTGAATCTAAAATCTTAAGTGATGAAGTCGATGAAGAAGATATAGCTGCTATCATTTCTAAATGGACTAATATTCCAATTACAAAATTAGTTAGTGGCGAAAAAGAAAAACTTTTGCACCTTGAAGAAAATTTAGGTAAACGTGTAAAAGGACAAAGTGAAGCATTAAAATTAGTTAGTGAGGCTATTGTTAGGGCGCGTTCAGGTATTAAAAATCCTAATCGACCAATTGGTTCTTTCATCTTTTTAGGACCTACTGGTGTTGGTAAGACTGAAGTAGCTCGTAGTCTAGCTTATGAATTATTTGATGATGAACGTCATATGATTCGTATTGACATGAGTGAATATATGGAAGCTCATAGTGTTTCAAGACTTGTAGGAGCGCCTCCAGGATATGTTGGTTATGATGAAGGTGGACAGTTAACGGAAGCTGTTCGAAGAAATCCTTATAGTATCGTTTTATTTGATGAAATCGAAAAAGCTCATAAAGATATATTTAATATCTTACTTCAAATCCTAGATGATGGACGTATTACTGACTCTCAAGGACGAACTGTTGACTTTAAAAATACTATTATTATCATGACTTCAAATTTAGGTAGTGAATATATTTTAAATAATGATGAAAATAGTGATACTTTAGTTATGAATGAATTAAAGAGATGTTTTAGACCAGAATTTATTAATCGTATTGATGAAGTTATTATTTTTAAATCTTTAACTAAAGATGTAGTTTATAAAATATTAGGTAATATTATTAAAGAAATAGAAATGCGTCTATCTGATAAAAAAATTACTATCACTTTAACAGATAAAGCTAAACAATTTATTATTGATGAATCTTTTGATCCTAATTATGGAGCAAGACCAATTAAAAGATATGTTTCTCGTAATTTAGAGACTATGTTAGCTAAAGCAATTATCAACGATGAAATTAAATTTAATAGTGAGGTTATTATTGATGTTAATAATAATCAGCTAGTTATTAAGTAAAGAAAATCTTGTATTTTCTTTTTTAGTGGAATAATTTAAACTTGTTTCTCAAGCATTTTTGTGATATATTTTTATAGAAGGTAGTGATATTGATGGATGCTTTTTTAACACTTTTAGTTGTAATAATTATTGTTTGTTGGGCTTGTTATCGTCGTAAACTTTCTAAAGCTGTTTATGGGATAGCTGCTTTAGATATGTTACTTCGAATTATTTATTTTGTTTCAACACATATTGGGGTAAATGCTGTAGCGAGTTTTTTTGGTAGTTTTCCTAATAGTTTATTAGCGGTAGCTGGTGCATATACTGAGGGAATTGTTTATTTAATTATCGCTTGGGCATTTGTTTTGTTAATGATTTATTTCTTAGTTATGACTTTAAGTATTTTCTTTAAAAAGTGACAATAATTGTCATTTTTTTTATTTTTTTATCTAAAACATTTGTTTGTATGATATAATAAAGATGGTGAGCTTAGATGTATGAATATATAAAAGGTATTATAACAATGATAGAACCAAATCATATTGTTTTAGAAAATAATAATATTGGTTACTTAGTATATGTTGGTAATCCTTATTCTTTTAAATTTAATGAAGAATGTAAAGTTTTTATTTATCAACAAATAAAAGAAGATGGTAATGATTTATATGGCTTTAAAACGAATGAAGAAAAAGATATGTTTCTTCGTTTAATCGACGTTAAAGGGTTAGGATGTAAGATGGCATTACCTATGCTTGCTAGTGGTAATGTTGATGAATTAAAAGATGCGATTGAAAGTGAAAATATCAGATATTTAAAAAAATTTCCTAAGATTGGGGATAAAGTAGCTCGGCAAATTATTCTTGATTTGAAAGGGAAATTAGCACCATCAGAAGAAACTAATAATGATAAAAATTTTGATGAATTAATCGAAGTATTAAAAGGATTAGGTTATAAGTTACCTGATATTAAGAAGATTGTAGGTCAGATTGACACTAACTTAACTATTGAACAACAAATTAAAGAAGCACTTAAATTATTACTTAGATAGACGAAAGGAGTTTTTATGGATAAAAGAATAACAACTGGTGAAAAACTACCAGATGATAATTTTGAAATTAGTATAAGACCCAATACTCTTGATGAATATATAGGTCAAAGTGAAGTCAAAGAAAATCTAAATATCTTTATTAAAGCTGCTAAAATGCGCAATGAACCTTTGGATCATGTTTTACTTTATGGCCCACCAGGTTTAGGTAAAACAACTTTATCTTATATTATAGCCAATGAACTAGGTTCAAATATTAAAACAACAAGTGGTCCATCAATTGAAAAAACGGGTGATTTAGCTGCCATCCTTTCAAGTTTAGAGGATGGAGATGTTTTGTTTATCGACGAAATTCATCGTATTCCTCGCTTTATTGAAGAAATTTTATATTCTGCGATGGAAGATTTTACTTTAGATATAATTGTTGGTAGTGAATCTAGTAGTCGTAATATTAGAATTGACTTACCACCATTTACCTTAGTTGGAGCAACAACTAGAGCCGGTGATTTAACAGGTCCTTTACGTGATCGTTTTGGAATCATTAATAAATTAAATTATTATACTGAAGAAGAATTAAAACAGATTGCTATAAGGACAAGTCATGTTTTGGATACTAAAATAACTGAAGATGCTGCTAGTGAGTTAGCTAGACGAAGTAGAGGAACACCACGTATTACTAATCGTTTATTTAGACGTGTTCGTGATTTTGCTTTAGTTATGGGTAATGGTGATATTGATCTTAAAATAACTAAATTAGCTTTGGACCGTTTAAAAGTCGATAGCTTAGGCTTGGATGATACAGATTATAATTTGCTTAAATCTATTATCGAAAAATTTAATGGTGGTCCTGTTGGAATTGAAGCTATTGCTTCATCTATTGGTGAAGAACAAACTACTATTGAAGATGTTTATGAACCATATTTATTACAAACAGGATTATTAAAAAGGACAGCTCGTGGTCGAATTGTTACTAGAAAAGCTTATGAGCATTTAAACATTCCTTATAAAAAAGAAAAATAGGACTTTAGATAAGTCTTTTTTCTTTACTTTTATTTTGTTTTTTTACGTATTATGGTATAATGATAAAGTAATTATAGAAATTGAGGTAGTTTATGTTTATAGGAAAATATGATCGTTCGGTGGTCGTTACTTATCTAGGTGTATTATCAACCATGATTGGGTTTTATTTTATTCTAGGTAGTAGCCAAATAAGAGTTACAGGAGCTATTATTTGCTTAATGATTTCAGGTATTTGTGATATGTTCGATGGCAAGGTAGCTCGTATGGTAAAAAAAAGAAGTGAAGAAGACAAAAGATATGGCATTCAAATAGATTCTTTAACTGATATGGTATCTTTTATTGCCTATCCTATTGTTATTTTATATGGTATATGTAAAGCTTTTCATGTCTCATTATGTAGTTTTGTTGCTATTCCAGTTTTAGCTTTATTCGTCATTTGTGGTATTAGTAGATTAGCTTATTTTAATATTAATGCTGAAAAAGAAAGTGGTGCTTTAAAATATTTTACGGGTTTACCAGTTACATCAACTGCAATCATTTTTCCTGCTTTATATCTACTTCGCTATGTTCTTCCAATCAACATTTTTGTTAGTCTTTATTTAGCCTTTTTTGCGTTAATTGCTTTCTTAATGATTTTTAATTTTAAATTAAAAAAACCTAAAGCTAACGCTTGGTATATTACTTGTACTACTTTAGCGATTATTATGACTATTATTTTACTTTGGTTAAAAATGAGGTAGTTAATGATTATTTATGATCGAAAAAAACAAAGTTATAGTAATTATAAAGAATCAAAAGGATTAAATTTTTTATATAAAAATTTTATTGGTAGATGTTTTTTAAAAATATTAACAGCTAAATGGTTAACTAATATAGGTGCTAAATACATGCAAAGTCCTTTATCAAAATTTCGAATAAAAAAATTTATTCGAAAAAATGCTATTAATATGGACGAATATAAGAAAGAAGATTACCATAATTTTAATGATTTTTTTACAAGAAGGATAAATTTAAAATATCGTCCATTAAAACTTGATAAAAAACTATTTCTTTCACCTTGTGATTCTAAGTTAATGGTTTATAATATCGATGATAATCTTCATCTTCATATTAAAAATAGTTGCTATAAAATAAGTGAATTAATTAATGATGAGAAATTAGCTGCTAAATATAAAAAAGGTTTATGTTTAGTTTTTCGTCTATGTGTTGATGATTATCATCGTTACTCTTTTATTGATGATGGTGAAATAGTTAAAACAGAAAAGATTGATGGTGTTTTACATACTGTAAGACCTATTGCTTATGAACATTGTAAAGTGTTTTCACAAAATAAAAGAGAATATAGTGTTTTAAAAACTGAACATTTTGGTACTATAACCCAAATTGAAGTAGGAGCCTTACTCGTTGGTAAAATATGTAACTTTGCTGTTTTAAAATTTGAACGTGGTGATGAAAAAGGTTATTTTCAATTTGGAGGTTCAACAATAATTTTATTAATAGAACGAGATAAAGTAAAAATTGATCAAGATATTATCGATAATTCTTCTAAAGATATTGAAACAAAAATTCAATTGTTTGAGGAGATTGGAAGGAGTATGAGTAATGTTTAAATTTCGTAAAGCTGTATTAATTATTCACGGATTTGCTGGAGGAACGTATGATGAAGAACCACTTTTTTTTCATCTTCAACCAAAGTTAGAATTCGATGTTTATAATTTTACATTAACGGGACATAAAACTAATTTATCAACAGATGTTAGTTATACTGATTGGCTTAAAGACGTTGATGAACGTATTAACTTATTACGTAATATGGGTTATAAAAAAATCTATGTTATTGGTCATAGCATGGGTGGACTTTTAGCGACGCATGCCGCAATAAAATACGTTGAAGTAAAAAAAGTAGTATTAGTTGCGCCAGCTTTTCAATTTTTATCAACAGATAAAAAACAAAGTACTATTTCCAAAGCTCTTAAAAGCGGACCAGACATTATTAAAACATATCAAGCTAAAGAAGTATTAGCGCGTGCTTTAAAAGTATCAGTTCATCAGTTAAAAGAATTTATAAAATTGGTGGAACTATCACAATCTAATCCAGGTATGTTGAGTGTTCCAACATTAATTATCCAAGGATTATCTGATCAACTTGTTCCTTATAAAAGTTCTGAAAATATCTTTAATGAAATGGTTTGTCCAAAATGGTTAATAGAGGTTGAAAAGACAACTCATGATGTTTTCTTTGGTCCAAAAGTTGATGAAATCAATGAAGAAATAGCTCGTTTTTTAAAAGAAAAACATTACAAAGCTGAAGAAAAGAGAAAGTGGTAATTTATGAAAACAGATGACTTTGATTTTAATTTACCCGAAAAATTAATTGCGCAAACACCGTTAGATAAAAGAGATAGCTCAAGAATGCTTGTTTTAGATAAAGAAACAGGAAAAATTGAACATCAACATTTTAGTGATATTATCGATTATTTAACTCCTAATGATGTCTTAGTTTTAAATGATACGAAAGTTATTCCAGCTAGACTTTATGGTGTAAAAGAAGATACGAATGCTGTTATTGAAATCTTAATGTTAAAAGACTTAGGTAATAATATTTGGCAATGTCTAGCTAGGCCAGCAAAAAGAGTAAAAATTGGAACAATTATTAAATTTTCTGATAAGTTAAAAGCTAAATGTATTAGTATTAAAGAAGATGGTATGCGTGAATTTGAATTAATCTATCATGGTATATTATATGAGATATTAGATGAGTTAGGTGAAATGCCATTACCACCATATATTCATGAGAAACTAAAAGATAAAGATCGTTATCAGACCGTGTATGCTAAAAATATTGGTAGTGCAGCTGCACCAACCGCGGGACTACATTTTACAGAAGAATTATTAGATAAAATAGCTAAAAAAGGTGTAGAAATTTTATATGTAACCTTACATGTTGGACTTGGAACATTTAGACCTGTTAACGTAGAAGATGTAACTAAACATAAAATGCATAGTGAATTTTATCAAATGTCTAAAGAAGTAGCTTTGAAACTTAATAAAGCTAAAGAAGAAGGCAAAAGAATAATTAGTGTGGGAACAACTTCAACTAGAACATTAGAAACAATTATGGGGTTATATGGTAAATTCAAAGAATGTTCAGGTGATACAGAAATATTTATTTACCCAGGTTATGAATTTAAAGCTATTGATGCTTTAATAACTAATTTTCATTTGCCTAAGTCAACACTTATTATGTTAGTTAGCGCCTTAGCTGGTAAAGATAAAATTATGAAAGCTTATGAAGAAGCAGTTAAAGAAGAATATCGCTTTTTTTCCTTTGGCGATTGCATGTTTATTAAATAATAAAAAGATGGTGTAATTATGATTATTGTTATTGTGGGACCTACTGGTGTTGGTAAAACTAAATTGAGTGTTGCTTTAGCGCATCTTTTAAATGGTGAAATAATAAATGCTGATAGTACACAAGTATATCGTGATATGAATATTGGTACTGCCAAGATAAAAGAAGAAGAAAAAGAAAATATCGTTCATCATTTATTTGATATTTGTGATATAAATGAAAACTATACTGTTTATAATTATCAAAAAGATGCTAGAAAATGTATAGATGATATTTTAGCTAAAGGGAAAACACCAATTTTAGTAGGAGGAACTGGTTTATATATTAAAGCTGCTTTATATAATTATGAATTTAAAGATGAAACAAAATCTTATGATTATAGTAATTATTCTAGTGAACTTTTATATAAAAAGTTAATAGAGTTAGACCCAAATACCAACATTCATCCTAATAATCGTAAACGAATCGAAAGAGCTTTAACATATCTAGAAAACAACAATATGTCAATAACTGATAACAATAAAGGTAATCAGTTATTGTATGATGCCATATTTATTGGACTTACAACTGATAGACAACAATTATATGAAAGAATTAATAAAAGAGTAGATCTTATGGTTTCGGAAGGATTAATTGAAGAAGCTAGACATTTTTATGATATGAATTTAAGAACAAAAGCTATAATGACACCAATTTGTTATAAAGAACTTTTTGATTATTTTGATGGAAAAATAAAACTAGATGAAGCTTTAGATTTAATTCGTCAAAGATCTAGAAAATATGCAAAAAGACAATATACATGGTTTAATCATCAATTGCCAGTTAAATGGTTTGAGACAGACTTTACTAATTTTAACCATACAATTGATGAAATAAACAACTACATAAAAAAACATGAATTTGAGTAAAATCATGTTTTTTTATTAATTATATAACCTTAAGTTAATAACTTAAGGACAACTACTTTGTTGGAATTAAAGAGAAAAGCAGACATTTATAGTTTTAAATAATA
>CANROL010000001.1 GCA_947632255.1 uncultured Bacilli bacterium | reverse complement strand
CTAATTTTATTATACTATAACAATTGGGTGTTTTCATTTTTTTGCCTTAAAAACGCCACTTTTCATCATTTGAAAAGTGGCGTTTAGCACTTATATATTTCCAGTGCTTTCAAAACACGGAAACTCAAAATTTTTGATTTTTTCGACCTCTTAAAATTGATTCTAAACGAGTGGCACGAAGTACTTGGCGATCAAAAATTGAATAACTTATTGGAACATCAATTTTCATATTATTATTAAACTCTACTTGAACCATTTTGTTAGGTCCAGGATAATAATTTAAGATATTTGCTAAAACTAACCAATTACATTTTTTATTACGATTAGAATGAGTTGGAATTAAGATTATCCCAGTTTTTTCATTTAAAATAATTGGTGGTTTATAATTAGTTCCTATAAGATATGCACTAGCTTTTTGACGACCTTCTAAAGTAGAACAATTAGCGTAACAATTACTTGATATAATAGAACTTATTTCAGCATTAATATTTAAGGTTCGACTTTTTTCAATTATTTTTGTTTCGTTGCCAATTGCTAATAAAGCACAAGTTTTAGAATTAATAATATAATTATTATCTGGCATAAAGATTGCCCCCTTTCATGAAATAACTTATTTATAACATAAAAAGAGGGCGAAATTTGTCGAATTGTGGAAAAACTATTAAATTTTTGTAATTTTTTTTATTTTTTTGTGAATAATTAAAGGTTTACTAACAATTTTAATAAGTTTTTATTGGTAAAATTAGTTGAATTAGAGATTCATCAGTTAAAGATTTGATTATTAAAGGTTTAATATCACTATTTAAGAGAAGTAATATTTCATCTTCATTTAAAGTTTTAATAGCTTCTAACATATATTTAGCAGAAAAAGATATTTCTAATTTTTCTTTATTGTTGGTTTCTACTGTTAATTGTTCTTCAGTTTTGCCTAATTCTGAAGCATAAGAACTAATTAACATTTTAGTATTATCAAGTAACATTTTAACAATATTTTTATCTTTGCCAACTGTAAGAAGAGCCGCTCTATCGATGGCATCATTAAAATCTTTTTTATTAACTTTAATTATATAGGCAAATTCACTAGGTATTAAATTAGAAGTATTAGGATATGTACCACTTAATAAATTAGTTTGAAAATTAATATTTTTATATTTAAATAGAACTTTATTATTAAAGATGTGAATTTCAACGGGATCTTCATCAGTAATAATTCTTTCTAATTCCATAATATTGCGACCAGGGATAACTATTTCAAAATCTTTTTCAACAGCTTGGGCTAGTTTAATATTTTTTTGAGCTAGACGGTATGAGTCTGTAGCAACGACTTCAAGTGTATCTTTGACAAAGTTAAATTTGACACCAGTTAAAATTGGACGTAATTCTTGGGTAGATATAGCAAAAGATGTTTCATTAATTATAGCCTTTAAAATATCACCAGAAATAACTATTGGATCTTTATTTTCTTCTAATTTAACATCGGGATAATCATTTATATCTAAACAATTTAAATTATATTGACTATTATCAGTATAAATTTTTACTTTAACTCCATCTATTACTTCAAAATTAATTAAATCACTAGGCATTTTACGAACTATATCAAGAATATATTTACTTTGAATTATGATACCACCTAGATTATTTATTTGTTTTATTTCTTTAGATTCAATTAATACTTTAATAGTAAGTTCTGAATCACTAGCGGTTAAGAATAAACCTTCATTTTTAAGTTTAAATTTAATACCATTTAAAACAGGTATAACATTTTTAGTTGAGATAGCTCTTATTACATTATTTAAGCCTTCTAATATTATATTTTTTTCGATTGTGAATTTCATATACATTCCTTCTTTCTAATTTATTATATTATTTATAATACTGTTAATAATGTTAGCAACTTGTTTTTTCCTTTTATTTAGGAGTTATTTTAATATTTTTATTGTTAATAAATGATTAGTTATGCACACTTTTTTAAATAGTTATCTACAATTTAGCTTTTATTTCTTTTATAGTCCTTTCTAATTCGCCATTGGTGTCGGTTTCTAATTCTTTTTCTATTTTATCACAGGCAAATATTACTGTTGAGTGGTCTCTTCCTCCAAATTCTAAGCCAATTCTTGGGTATGTTTCATCAGTTTCAAGTCGGCATAAGTACATAGCTAGCTGACGAGGATGAGCAACTTTATTACTTCTTTTTTTACCTTTTAAATCATCAATTGTTATATTATAATGATCTGCGACAGCTTTTTGAATTTTGGTGATATTATTGTTAGAATAAATGTTTTTATTAACAAAATCTTTTAAAGCTTCACAGGTAAATTCTAAATCAATACTTTTAGGAACTATCATGGCTGTATATGCCATAAGTCGATTTACGGCACCTTCTAGAAAACGAATATCGTTTTGACAAGAATTAGCAATATATTCAATACTTTCATCCGTGATTAAGTTGGCAATACTCGAATTTTCGATTTTTTTCCTGATAATTCGACATCTTAAGTCAAAATCAGGTGGGTATATATCAACCGGAAGGCCCCACATAAATCTTGATCGTAAGCGCTCCTCTAAAATTTTTAAATCATCTGGGGAACGGTCACTACTTATAATTATTTGTTTATTTGATTGATGAAGATAATTGAAAGTATTAAAGAATTCTTGCTGCGTTTTTTCGGCACCCACTAAATACTGAATATCATCAATTATTAAAACATCAATGTTACGATATTTATTTTTAAATTCGGTGGCGTATTCTATTGAATTTTTTGCATTATCGGGATTAGCTATGTTGGTATATTCTGTCATAAATTCATCACAGGTACAATACAAGACTTTTCGATTAGAATTAGCAACAATATAATTTCCAATCGCGTGCATTAAATGCGTTTTGCCAAGACCACTTTTGCCATATATAAATAAAGGATTATGAATACGACCAGGGGATTCCGCGACAGCCATCGCGGCTACTTTAGCTAGGCGGTTAGTATCCCCAACTACGAAATTATCAAAGTTTAAATTAGGATTAAGATTAGTATTAAAATCGTTATTAGAAATAATAGGATTAGTAACAACTTGTTCGGGTATATCAATTTCATTTTCTAAAACAAAATCAATATCATAATCTATATTAGTTATATTTTTTAGTACTTTCTCAATCATCGCATAATAATTGTCCCCGAGCATTTTTTTGTGAATTTCCATGGGAACTTCAAATATTATGGAATCATTAGTTAAAGAAACAATTTTTAAATTGTTAAACCAGGCTGTAAATGATGTTGGACTTATTTCTTTAGCAATATTGGTTAAGAAAGATGCTAGTAATTCATCTTTACCCAAAAACCTTCACCCCGCAGTCTATACCGTTTATAGACTAATTATAATGCAAAAAAATAAAAAAGAAAAGACTTTATGTTAAAAAAAATAAAAAAGTTTATTAACATGTTATAAACACTATTTTGGGTAGGTTTTTAGGGCAATAATTAAGGTTATAAACATATCAACTTTAAGAATTAGATTTTAATAAACAATTAACAATGTTAATATTTGATAGTTATTGTTAAAAATGTTAATAAATGTTTATTATTGCCTTGTTTTGTTAGATAATACCGAGATTTGTCGAATTTTGTAAAATGTTAGTAAGTAGTTAATTATAAACAATTGTAAAGAAAAAACGTGTTGATAAGATATGCTTGGATGAGTTTGTTTAAATGTTTATTTGTTAATAACTTGTTTATGAAAAAAATTATCCACATTACTAACAATTTATATTTTATGTATTGCTTTATTAATTTTTTTAAGTATAATATAACTTAGGAGTTGGTTTTGATGGATTTAAATTTTGATGAAAAGACTATGCTAAATTTGTATAGACTATTATATGGAGAGGCATATGATTTAGATGATAATGAAAGTATTAATTTAGGACAATTATCTTTAATAAGAAAGAGAAAAATGCAAGATGCCATTTATTTTTTACAACAATTTAATTGTGGTGGAAAAAAACGCTTTTTTATATTTGATTTTCATATTCCATATTCATTGTCACTTGATATGGATTTAGATAATTTAGAAAAAAAGAAAGAAGTTGTTCAACAATTTAATTTAGAATTTGGAAAATCTCTTTCTAAATTAATTAGAAAAATTAATGATGTTCCAACATTTGAAAAATATTTAGATTATTTTCTTATAGGTTATTTTGAAGCTTCGGAAATTAATAAATTAAAAATAATTATTCCTATGTTTAGAAAATTAAAACTTGATTATAAAGGAATGGATACTTTATGTAAGATGATTTATGTTATAAATAATAATTTACCGGGTGTAAATAATTTTAATGAAATTAATACCTTTATGGAAAAAGATGAATATTATAAAGGAAATATGGGACTTAAACTTAAATTATGGAATTTCATATATTTAGTTGGATTAATCAAGATTGATAAAAAATATATTAATGAACAATATGGATTATTAGGAGATAGTGAAGTTATTGCAAGGTATTTAGAAAAATTTAAATATGAACCTGCTAAAACAGAAGAAGTATTAAAATATTATGCTAATTTAGATAAGCCGTTGTTAAAAGCTAGAGTTTTAAAAGTAAAAAAAGATAATAAATAAATTATTTAATATCCTAAACTCAAATTTTAACTTAAAAATTCTTGACTAAAGCCTAAGAAAATATTATAATGAAACTACTTGAAATTTTTAAGGGAGGTGGATGTTATGAAGAGAACATATCAACCAAATAATCGTAAGAAAGCTAAAAAGCATGGATTTTTTGCTCGTAAAGAATCTAATGTCTTAAATAATAGACGTAAGAAAGGTCGTAAAGTTTTAGCTAGATAACCACTTTTTTATAGTGGTACTTTTTTTTCTTAAAAAGAATTTTTAGGATGTGATAATGTGAAAAAGTATGAGGTTATTAAAAAAAATGATGATTTTAATGATATAATTAAAACTGGTAAATACATAAAATCTAAATATTATAATATATATTATAAGGATGGATTTAATAAGTATCCTATGTTTGGTTTAGCAGTTAGTAAAAAATGTGGGAATGCTGTTGAGAAAAATAAAATTAAAAGAAGACTTAGAATGATTATTGATAATCATAAAAAAATGTTTAAAAATACTTATAATTATATTATAATGGTTAAGAGAGATATTATTAGTTTATCATACGAAGTAATGGAAGATGAATTAATTAAATCTTTAGAAAGAGGAAACAATGAAAAAAATAAAGATTAGCATTTTAGTAGTAATGATTTTAATTCTAACGGCATGTGGAAATAGTAACTACATAATGGATAATAAAAAACCAGTAGAATATGAAGCAACAGGTCAAGTATTACAAAAAGATATTTTGTGTAAGCCCGAAGATAAAGAATTAGATAAGTTATATGAAAAATATAAAGATCAAACAAAAATTAAGTATGATAAATTGCCTAAATGTTCCGAATTTAAATTATCTAGTAATAAAGCTAAAGGTATTTGGGAAGGACTATTTGTTAAGCCACTTGCTTATATAATATTAAAGTTAGGATATTTAATTAATAGTTTTGGCCTTTCGGTTATAATTATAGGTTTAGCTATTAGATTAATATTAATGCCTATATCTCGTAAGACTATGAAACAATCAAGTAATATGCAAAAAGCTCAACCAGAGTTAGCGAGAATTGAAAAGAAATACGCGAATAAAACGGATAATGAAGCGATGCTTGCTAAATCTCAAGAAATGATGATGGTCTATAAAAAATATAATATCAGTCCTTTTGGAAGTTGTTTACTCGCTTTCATTCAATTACCTTTGTTCTTTGCTTTCTTACAAGCAATAAATAGAACACCGGCGATATTCGAGGATAAGTTTTTAGGATTAACATTAGGTAAAACCCCAATTGTTGGTTTATTAGAATATCATGAATGGTTATATATTGTAATTATTTTACTTACTATTTTAACAACTTATTTATCATTTAAAAATGCGATGGGAAACAATAATAATGTAGGTAATGATGATATGGCTAAACAAATGTCATTTATGTTTAAGTTTATGATTATTATGATTTCAGTAGCATCACTATATTTATCAACAGCAATAGCTTTATACTGGATTGCGACGAATGCTTTTGTAGTAATTCAAAACTTTGTCTTTAAAAAGTTAGATGATAAGGAAAAGAATAAACCAGTGGTTATAAAACCTAAAAAGGTTAAAAATAAATAAGAAATGAGGTAGTAGAAATGAATGTAGTAAAAGAAGTAGCAAAAACAAAAGATGATGCTTTAAATAAAGTACTAGCTAAATTAAATGCCAGTTTAGAAGAAGTAGTATATTCTTTTGAAGAGACAAAAGGAGGTTTATTTAAAGGAACAACTTATGAATGTTCAGGATTTTTAAAAGTTGATATTATTAGTGCTGTTGAAGAATTTTTAAAAACAATAGTAAATGGGATGAATTTACAAGTTAATATAGAAGTTACAACAGTAGAAGATACAACAACGTTTAAAATGTTTTCTAATAATAATCCAATTTTAATTGGTAAAAATGGTCAAAACTTGGAAGCTTTAACAGTTTTAACTAGACAATTTATTAAAAATATTGCCCCCAATGATGGACCTAAAATTGTTTTGGATGTTGAAGATTATAAAGATAGACAAATAAGTAGATTAGAAAGATTAGCTAAAAATTTAGCTCGCGAAGTAAGAAATACTAAGGTTGATGTGGAAATGGATCCAATGAATTCTTATGAAAGAAGAATTGTTCATAATGTTCTTTCTAATTATAAAAACATTAAAACAGAAAGTACTGGGGAAGAGCCTAATAGAAGAGTAGTAATAAAATATATAGAATAGACTTGAATAAAGTCTTTTTCTTTAAGGTGGTAGGAATGGATATTAATGAATTTAAAACATTATTAAAAGAAGATTATAATGATAAAGATGTAGAGTTAATTATAGATGGTTTAAAATCTAAAAGAGTTGTAAGTATTAGAATAAATACTCTTAAAACTACTAAAGAAGAGATATTAAATATTTTAGATAAAGAAAATGTTAAATATAACGATATTTCTTGGTATGATGATGCTTTAATAATATTAAATAAAACAGAAGAAGATTTGCGAAAATTAGAGATATATCGAGAAGGAAAGATATATTTACAAAGTTTATCATCAATGTTACCTGTGCTTGTTTTAGATCCTAAAGAGGGGGAAAATATATTAGATATGACCGCGGCTCCTGGTGGAAAAACTAGTGAAATTGCCTCACTTACTAATAATAAAGCAATAATAACTGCTGTAGAAAAAAATAAAATAAGATATGAGAGATTACAATATAATTTAAATAAATTAGGTGTTAAAAAATGTGTAATATTAAATAAAGATGCTAGGTTTTTAGATAATAATTTTAGTTTTGATAAAATATTACTTGATGCACCTTGCAGTGGGGCTGGTACTTTAAATATTAAAGGTGATAAAATAGATGATAATTTTAATAGGGAATTAATTAATAATGTTAATAAAATACAAAGTGATTTAATTATGAAAACTTTAGATTTATTAAAAGTAGGTGGTATTTTAGTTTATTCTACTTGTTCTATTTTAAAAAGAGAAAATGAAGAAATAGTTAATAAGTTATTAGCAACAAATAGAGTAGAATTGCTGGATATTAGTAATTACTTCAGTGATATTAATAAGTTGCCATCGAAATTTAATGAAGTAATAACCGTTTTGCCTAGTTGGGAATATGAAGGATTTTTTGTAGCTAAATTTAGAAAAATAAGTTAATATTTACATCAAAAATAAAATTTGCTATACTAATGGGGAGTTAGAGGTGTAGTATGAATTCTTTATTGGAAATAATAAAAAGGTATATATATGATTTTAATATAAGAGAAGCTTATCTTATAGATAAAAAAGACATTACTTTAAAATTAAAAAATGATGAAGACAATGCAAAACTATATCTTTATGAAATAAAAAATAATAATAATATTGATGCTCATGTTAAATTAGTTTTTGAAGATGGTAAATTATTATCTTTTGGCTGTAGTTGTCGAAACTTTAGTACTATCCATTCATGTCCTCATGTTCCCGCGGTTATAATTAAGTATGGTGATGAATTAACTAAATTAAATGTAAACGATATAAAAACTATATCTAAAAAAATAATTCTAGATATGGCTAAAATGAAAAAAAATTATGCTCGAGAAGAATTAAAAGTAAGATATGATTTAGAATTTTCTGATTATTACTATAATAAATCATTAGAACTTAAAATTAAAATAGGTACTTCTAAATTATATTCTTTAGGTCAAAAAATTGGTAATTTTAAATTGGCTTATGTTAATCAAGATCGAGAAGTATATTTTGGTAAAGATTTTACTTATAATCCTGATTTATATTATTTTAATTCCGAAGATGAAAAGATTATCGAATATATTTTAAATAATTATGAAAATAGCACTTTATTATTTTATGAAAATAAAATGGTGCCAATACTTAGATTATTACATGATCATGAATTTTATTTTAATGGAACTTTAGTCAAAGGAATTATTGATGGTTTACCTTTTAATGTTAAATTAAATAAAGATAAAGATAACTATGTTCTTAACTTTGATTATCAACAAATAACACCTTTATTAAGTAATTTTAAATATGTTATGGCTAATAATAAAATATATTATTTAGATAAAGATAAAGCTAATTTATTAAAAACTTTAAATAGTAATAATTTAAAAGAGTTAGTTTTTTCAAAAGATGAATTAAATAATTTTAGTAAAGGAATTTTATCTATTGTTAAAAAAGATTTGATTATTGATGAAAATATTTCAGAGATAGGATTACTTAATACTGAAGATGTTAAATTATATTTTGACTTTAATCAAGATAGCATTACTTGTAAAGTTAAATTATTATATAACAATGTCGAAGTAGATTATTTTAAAAAACCTAATGATATTATAAGAGATATAGATTTTGAAAATCAGGTAATTGAAGATTTAAAAAGTTATAATTTTATCGTGGATAATAAAAAGATAGTTCTAAATGAGATAGATGATATTGTTGATTTCTTAGATGAAGGTTTAGGTAAGTTAACTAATAAATACCAAGTATTTACTTCAGAAAAAGTTAAGAATACAAATATTATTAAAAAGCCTAAAGTTAAAAGTAATTTTGCTATAGGTAGTGATAATATTATGCATTATGATTTTCAAGTTCAAGATGTTGATAGTAAAGAATTAGATAAATTACTTAGTTCTTTAAGAAAAAAGAAGAAATATTATCGTTTAAAAAATGGTAATATAATTGATTTAAATAATGAAGATTTAGATTCTTTAAATGATTTAGTAGATGATTTAAATATTAATTTAAAAGAACAAGATAGTTCAGGGATAATTCCAAAATATCAAGCTATTTATTTAGATTATTTAAAAAAGGAAAAGTATCCTAATTTAGAGACTAATAATTTATTTGATGACTTTATTGATAATTTTAAAAAATATAATAAAATAAAATTAGATATTAAAGATAATATATTAAGAGAATATCAAAAAGAAGGAGTTAAATGGTTATATACAATTTATAAGTGTGATTTAGGGGGCATTCTCGCAGATGAAATGGGTCTTGGTAAAACTATTCAATCAATTTATTTAATGAAAGAATTAATTAAAGAAGATAAAAAGGCTAAGTTTTTAGTTGTTTGTCCTACAGCTTTAGTTTATAACTGGGCAACAGAATTTGACTTATATGGTAAAGAAATATCTTATAAAATTATTCATGGTTCAAATAGGATTAAAGAAGTAGAAAATATTGATGAACAAGTTATTATTACTTCTTATGGAACTTTAAGAGAAGATATTGAAAAATATGATAACTTAACCTTTAAAGCTATGTTTATTGATGAAGCTCAAAATATAAAAAATCCGATGGCTCTAATTAGTAAAGCTGTAAAAAATGTAAAAGCTAATACTAAATATGCTTTAACGGGAACACCACTTGAAAATTCAATTGTCGAATTATGGAGTATTTTTGACTTTATTATGCCAGGATTTTTAGGTAATTTAACAAAATTTAATTTAAAATATCATTTTCATGAAGGTGATGATAGCTATAATGAGAAAATTGAAAAGTTAAAAAATGTTACTTCACCATTTATTATGCGTCGTAAGAAAAGTGATGTTATAAAAGAATTACCTGAAAAAGTTGAAAATAATATTTATATTGATTTAGGTGAAAATCAAAAGAGATTGTATAAAAAAGTTGTCGAAGAAGTGAGAGATGAAGTTGCTAATATTTTAAGCGCTAATGATTTTAATTCTTCACGGACAAAAATTATTGTTCTTTTAACTAGATTAAGACAATTATGTATTGACCCTCATCTTATTTTTGATAACTATGAAGGCGAAAGTACTAAAATAGAAAATTTAGTGGAAATAGTTAAAGAAATTATTAGTAATAATCATAAAATACTTATTTTTACAAGTTTTAAGTCGGCATTAGAAATAGTTAAAGAAAAGTTTATGGAGGCGGGTATTACTTTTTATACAATTGATGGTAGTGTTAGTGCTAAAAATCGTAAAGAATTAGTTGATAAATTTAATAATGATAAGACAAATACTTTTTTAATAACTATTAAAAGTGGTGGTACTGGTCTTAATTTAACTAGCGCTGATGTTGTAATTCACTTAGATTTATGGTGGAATCCTCAAGTAGAAAATCAGGCAACTGATAGAGCTCATCGAATTGGCCAAACTAAAGTTGTTGAAGTAATAAAACTTATAACTAAAGGAACAATAGAAGAAAAAATATTAGAATTACAAAAGAAAAAGCAAAAATTAAGTGATGATTTAATAGAAAAAAATAAAGTTAATGATGTTGAACTTGCTTCTTTAACCGAAAAAGATATTAAGAATTTATTAGATTTAGATAATTAAAAGGGAGAGATAAATATGTTTGAATATAATGAAAATTTAAAGCAAAAAGATCATATAAAAAAATATTACCAATGTAGACATATGCATTATTTAATATTAAATGATATGATTAATAATAGTGATTTTGATGTAACAAAAGAATTAAATAAAAATGTAGGTTATTTACTTGAAGAAATAGATAATAAGAAATCTTTAAACATTGGTTTAGATTTAAGAGATCCTATAGACACTCAAGTATTTATCGAATTATGCGTTTATCCTAATTTTCCTGATTTTGATTGTTTAACTAAAATATACTTAGATAACAAGAAATATCGAAATAAAGATAAAATCAATTTTTTAAAAGCTATGGATAGCTCTATTTTATCATTTTTTAAAATTGTAAGTACATCTTCTGATGGTTATGTTGAATTAGAAGATTTAATAACTAATAAAACATATAAGATTATTGATATAGCATTAAGTAGCAATGTAGATCAAAATATAATTATGTTTTCAAGACTTATAAATATTGAAGGAATATGGTTTAAAACAGGTTTGTATCTATTTAGAGATGATAATAAAAAGGTACTAAAGTATATTGATAAGTTAAAAAATAAAAAGAAACATAATTTAACTATAATTTTAGATTTATATAATATATATAGAAAAGAAGGAGTTAATTTAGTAGTAAATAATATTAAATAATTGAAAGGGGAATTTAAAATGCAAAAGGTAATATTAAAAGTAGAAGGTATGACTTGTTCAGCTTGTTCTAATACTTTAGAAAAATATTTAAATAAACAAAAAGGAGTAATTGATGCTTCAGTAAATTTAGTACTTGCGCAAGCTTTAATACAATATGATGATAGTGTTAGTATTGATACTTTAGGTAAATATATTAATGAAACAGGATATAAATATGCTGGTGTTTTTGATGAAAAGTTAGAAAATAAAAAAGATAATACTAAAATATATTTAATAGGTATTTTAATGATTTTTATTATGTATATTACTATGGGACATATGATAAATTTACCTATATTTAAGTTTTTAGATATAATGAAAAGTCCTAAAAGTTATGCTTTTGTTTTATTTATTTTAACTATTCCTTATTTAATATTTGGTTTTGATATTCTTTTTCGAGGAATAAAAAATATAATACATAAAAGTCCTAATATGGATACTTTAGTAGCTTTAGGAATAATTGTTAGTTTTATTTATAGTTTAGTAAATATGATTTTAATATTTTTAGGACATGTTCATTTAAGTCATAATTTATATTTTGAATCTGTTTGTATGATTATTTTATTTATTAAAATAGGTAGATATATAGATAAAAATAGTCGAGAAAAGACTAAAGATGCTATAAAAGAATTAGTTCAAGTAACACCTTCTTCAGCAGTAGTTATTCGAGATGATCAAGAATTAGAAGTTACTATTGATGAAGTAAAAGTTGGTGATACTTTAATTGTTAAACCAGGAATGAGGGTGGCGGTAGATGGGGAAGTTCTAAAAGGTACAGCTCATTTTGATGAATCATTTATTTCTGGGGAATCTTTGCCAGTTAAGAAAAGTATTCATGATAAAGTTGTTGCGGGTTCGATTAATTATGATGGGGTAGTTTTATATAAAGCTGATAAAATAGGACCAAAATCGACAATTTCCGAGATGGTGCATATGGTCGTGGAAGCTAGTAATACTAAAATGCATATTTCGCGTTTAGTAGATAGAATTAGTGCTTATTTTGTACCTGTGATTATAGTTTTAGCATTTTTAACATTTTTGATTTATTTATTAATTGGTTCATCTTTTAATAATGCTTTAATTCATTTAGTTACAGTTTTAGTCGTTGCGTGTCCTTGTAGTTTAGGGCTTGCAACACCTCTTGTTATTGTCGTGGCAATAGGTTCTTTAGCCAAAAAGGGTGTTTTAATTAAAGAAAGTCATGTTTTAGAAGAAGCATCACAAGTTAAGATGATTGTTTTTGATAAAACAGGAACTTTGACTAATGGTAAATTAGCAATTAGTAAAATTTATAATTATAGTAAATATAGTGATAAAGATTTACTTAATATAGTTGCTAATATTGAAGAAAATTCGATTCATCCTTTAGCTAAAGCTTTAAGTAAAAATAAATATAAAAATCTTAAAGTTACTAATTATCAAGAATATGCAGGGCTGGGGGTAAATGGTAAAATTGGTGCTAAAACTTATTTGCTTGGCAATGCTAAAATATTAAAAGATATAAAGAATGAATATTTAGATGATGAAGAAAAATTAGTCGAAAAAGGAAATTCTATTGTGTATATTGTCGAAAATGCTAAAATTATAGGAATAATTGGTATAAAAGATGTTATTAGAAGTGATGCTAAAGCTATGATTAAGGCTTTAAAATCTAGAGGCTATAAAATAGTAATGTTAACGGGTGATAATGAAGCAACTGCTAAAAATATTGGGGATGAGTTAGGAATTGATGAAATTATGGCAAATACTCTACCTAAAAATAAAAATGCTTATATTAAAATGCTTCAAGAGAAGAATGAAAAGGTCATGATGGTTGGGGATGGTATTAATGATGCCCCATCACTTACAAGTGCCAATGTAGGGGTAAGTTTTAAAAGTAGCACTGATATTGCTAGTAATTCGGCAAATGTTGTAATTGTAAATGAAGATCTTACTAATATAGTTGTATTGTTAGATTATGCTAAAAAGACTTTACAAAATATTAAACAAAATTTATTCTGGGCTTTCTTTTATAATATTTTAATGATACCTATTGCCATGGGATTATTTAAAAATATTGGTTTAGAGATAAATCCAATGATTGCTAGCGCAAGTATGATGTTATCAAGTTTATGTGTGGTATTAAATGCTTTAAGACTTAAAAATATAGAGGTGGAAGATGGAAAGATATCAAGAAATAGAAAGAAGTATAATTAAAAGATTTCGTAAAGAAATATGGAGTCGTTTTGTTAAAGCTGTGCAAGATTATGAGTTAATTCAAGAGAATGATAATATTATGGTTTGCATAAGTGGAGGTAAAGATTCCTTCTTGTTAGCTAAATGTATGCAAGAATTGCAAAGACATGGTAAAATTAATTTTAATTTGCATTTTGTTACAATGAATCCAGGTTATAATGAAGAAAATAAAAATTTAATTTTAGAAAATGCTAAAACTTTGAATATAGATTTAGAAATGTTTCACAGTGATATTTTTGAAGCGGTAGACACCATGGATACAAAAAGTCCATGCTATATGTGTGCAAGGATGCGAAGGGGACATTTATATAATAAAGCGCAAGAACTGGGATGTAATAAAATTGCTTTAGGACATCATTTTGATGATGTAATTGAAACAACTTTACTGTCTATGTTTTATGGTTCGGAAGTTAAAACCATGATGCCTAAACTCCATAGTGATAACTTTAAAGGTTTAGAACTTATTAGACCATTATTTTTAGTTAAAGAAGAATCAATAATTGCTTGGAAGAAATATAATAATTTAACTTTTCTTAATTGCGCTTGTCGTTTTACTGAAAAGTTAGCTTTAGAAGATACAAATATTAGTAAAAGAGAAGAAATGAAAGAACTTATTAAAAATTTAAGAAAAGTAAATGAAGATATTGATTACAATATATTTAAAGCTTTAGATAATATTAATTTAAATTGTGTTTTAGGGGTTAAAAAAGATGGTGTTTATAAAAGTTTTTTAGAGGATTATGATAAATAATTCCTTTTTTCTTTGGTATTTTAGATTAAAAATAAAGGTAGAGTAATTAATATTAATTTGTTATTGACTTTTAGATGTCGGTATACTATAATCATATTAGCAGTTAATTATTTAGAGTGCTAAAAAGGAGAATGTTAAATGAAAGAATTTAAAGCTGAATCTAAAAGATTAATGGAATTAATGATTAATTCAATTTATACGAACAAAGAAATATTTTTAAGAGAAATAATTTCTAATGCTTCGGATGCAATTGATAAATTACATTATAGGTCACTTACAGATAAGAAGTTAAAAGTAAAGAAAGATGATTTTGCAATTGTCATTAAAGTTGATAAAGAAAAAAGAACTTTAACTATATCTGATAATGGTATAGGAATGACGAAAGAAGAATTAGAAACTAATTTAGGAACGATTGCCAAAAGTGGATCTTTTGATTTTAAAGAACAAAATAAGAAAAAAGAAGATATTGATATAATAGGACAATTTGGAGTTGGTTTTTATTCAGCATTCATGGTAGCATCAAAAGTTGAAGTAGTATCAAAAGCTTTTGAAAATGAAGAAGCAAATACTTGGGTATCAAGTGGCATTGAAGGTTATACAATTAAGAAAGCTACGCGTGATAACTATGGTACAGATGTTATTTTAACAATTAAAGATGAAGAAGAATATAACCGCTTCTTAGAGGAATATGAAATTAGAAATTTAATTAAAAAATATTCTGATTATATAACTTATCCAATTAAAATGGAAGTAAAAGATGATAAAGAAACAAAGTTAGAAACTATTAATAGTCTAGTGCCATTATGGAAGAGAAATAAATCTGAAATAACTGAAGAGGAATATAATACTTTTTATGCTGATAAATTCTTTGATTATGATAAACCTATAAGTCATATTCATACTAAAGCAGAAGGTACTTTAGAGTATAACTCTTTATTATATATTCCATCTCATGCTAGTTATGATTATTATTCTAAAGATTATGAAAAGGGATTACAACTTTATTCTAATGGAGTTTTAATCATGGAAAAGTGTGCGGATTTAATTCCTGATTACTTTAGTTTTGTAAAAGGTGTTGTGGATTCTCCTGATTTATCGCTTAATATTTCCAGAGAGATGTTACAACAAAATAGAGTTTTAAAAACAATTGCTACCAATATTGAAAAACATATTAAAAATGAACTTGTTAATATGATAAGTGATAGAAGAGAAGACTATCTTAAATTTTGGGAAGCATTTGGTTTACAAATTAAGGCGGGAATTTATAATTCTTATGGTATGGATAAAGAAAAGTTACAAGATTTATTAATGTTTTATTCTTCTAAAGAAGATAAATTAGTTACTTTAAAAGAATATTTAGATAATAATAAAGATGAAAAAGATATATATTATGCATGTGGTACAACAAATGAACAAATTAAAAGGTTACCTCAAGTAGAAGCTTTAATTAATAAAGAAAAAGATGTCTTATTATGTACTAATTATTTAGATGAATTTGTCTTTAAAATAATGAATAAGTTTGAGGATAAAGAATTTAAAAATGTTTGTTCTGATAATATAGATGCTGAAACAGAAGAAGAAAAAGAAGAACTTAAAAAATTAAATGATGAAGCTAAAGACTTATTAACTTTAATGAAAGAAGAAATAGATGTTGAAGATGTTAAATTTACAAGTAGATTAACTAATCATCCAGTTTGCTTATCTACTGTAGGTGAAATATCTGTTGAGATGGAAAAAACAATTAATGCTATGCCAACAAATGATGGGGTTAATGCTAAAAAAGTATTAGAAATAAATGCTCAACATCCAATTGTTAAAAAACTACAAGATTTATATCAAAAAGATAAAGATGAACTTAAGAAATATACGAAAGTTTTATATGCTCAAGCTAGATTAATTGAAGGTTTGCCAATAGATAATCCAACTGAAATAACTGATTTAATTTGTGATATGTTGGTTAAATAAAATATTATTAAAGAAGATGATTTGAAGTTATCTTCTTTTTTTGATGAAATTTATTAATATTTAAAATAAAATGTTGGTTAAAATGATATTAATTTTGTGTACAATAATGTTAACAGAAGTGTGGAGTTTTATGAGAAGAATTATTAGCTTATTTTTGATAGTATTATTTTTTTATCCAATTATTGTAAAGGCGAATATTGTTTGTAAAGATGGTACAATTAGCCCTAGTTGTAGTGATTGTCATAGGGGGTGTTGTTCGAAACATGGTGGTTGCTCAAGTAGTTCATCAAATTCTTCAAATTCATCTGGTAATAATCCACTAGTAACTGAAAAAGTTAAAAGCAGTGATGTTTCTTTAAAAAAAATAACAATTGATGGTGAAAATATTTCTATTGTAGATAAAATGCTCTATTCTACTAAAAAAGAAAATGTTACATTATTTGTAGTTGCAAATGATTCTAACGCAGTTTTAGATTATAAAAAAAATCTCAATTTAACACTTGGTGAAAATATTATAAATATTAAGGTAACATCTGAAAATGGAAATGTTAAAAATTATATGATAAATATTACTAGAGAAAAAGTATTAAGTGATAATAAAAATATTAAAATATTAGTTGCCAATAAAGAAGTAAATTTTAATTTATTTATAAGTGATGTAATAACTATTACTAATGATAAAGTGAAAATGGACATTACTTATGAATTAGAAGATCCTAATGCTAAAGTGGAGATTATAGGTAACGAAACTTTACAAGTAGGACATAATGAAATTATTGTAAGGGTTACAGCTGAAAATGGCTCAAAACAAGATTATATTTTAATAGTTGAATAAGAAAATGAGAACGAGATGGTTGATATTCAGGAGGAATTAATTGATAATCAAACTGATGATAAGGATGAATTTGATATTTTTACTTCTTTTGGTTCTTTTGCTTTAATAGGTGGAGCAGGTTATTTTATTTATCAATTAGTAAAAAATAATTCTAAAAAATAGTTGATTTAAATATTAATAAAATCGGTAAGAAAAAAAGATATTAGAAAATAAGTTTATTATAAGATTAAATAAGATGAAAATTTTAATTATCTTTTTTTTCATCTAGTGGTTTAAATAATTCTCTTATATCTATGTTTAATACTTCAGCAAATTTCCACAATGTACCTAAACTAAAGGTTTGATGGTATTTTTCACTTTCAATATTCATTATAAAACCATCACTATAATTACATAATTCTGCAAATTCGTTTTGGGTTAACCCTTTTAATTTTCGTTGTTTTTTGAGATTTTGTGCCACAAGATAATAAATATAGTTTTCATCATTTTTATTATTCATTATGACAACACCTTTCTTAAATATATTTTCTCACTTATTCAATGAAATTATTCTCACCTATTCGTTGAGATATATGATATAATAAATAGGAAAGGAGGAATTTATAGTGAAAAAATGCAAATATTGTCAAACTGAAATTGATAATAAAGCTAAAGTATGTCCAAATTGCAAAAAGAAACAATCACATCTTGTTAGATGGGTAATATTAGGAGTTTTAGCAGTTATCATTATTGGAGCTATTATAGGTGGCGGAAGTAATAAAGATGACTTCCAAAAGGAATATAAGCAAAGCGATGTTGTAACCTATAAAGATGTTAAATATTCAATTACTAAAATTGAAAAAACAAAAGGTACTAATGAGTATTTTCAAGCAAAAGATGGGTACGAGTATGTAAAAGTAACTATTAAAATTGAAAATAATAGTGATAAAAAAGTATCTTATAATGCTTTAGACTTCCAAATGGTTAATGGCGATGGTGTTGAAGCTTCTGTATATAGTATTACCGCTGAAGATGATATTGAATTAAATAGTGGGGAACTTGATGCAGGTGGCAAAGTTGAAGGTGTAATTATTTGGGAGCAGAAACAAAATGATATGGGACTTAAAGTTAGATATTATGAAAACGTTTTATTTGATGATGATTATACTTTTCAATGGACATTAGATTAGAAATAAAAAAATTTGGTAACATCCTACAAAAATTTTTATATGTGGTGATGTTGCTTTTTATTTGCAAAAATTTAAAAAAAATTTATATTTAAAATATTATTTTAACATAAATAATTTTTAAACATACTTTATATTAGGTGATAAACATGGATATTGTAGATGGTAGAGCAACTAAAAAGGTGGTTATTGATCCTGGGCATGGAGGAGTTGATCCTGGTACAAGTGCTAATGGGATTGTTGAAAAGGATTATACTTTAATGATAAGTAAATATATGGCTGATAGATTAAATGAATTAGGTATAGAAAACTCACTTACTAGAGATAGTGATGTAACACTGGATTCCACTAACAGGCCTAAGAAAGCACAAAGCTTTTATGGTAAAGGTAATGATGTAATAATGGTATCTAACCACATTAATGCCGGAGGTGGGGATAGTCATTGTGTAGTTAATTAAATCTTTTAAAATTAAATAAATAAAAAGTTTTGTTATAATGAGTATTCATCAATTAATTTACATTTTAAAGTATCCATGGTACAATAATGGCAATAAAACGAATGAGGTGAGGATATGCAATGTATTTTAATGAATAAAAATATTGAAGTATTAACTATAGAATATGATACTGCAACTAGTGTTTTTACAAGAATTTATGAAGTTAAAAATATTAATTATGCTCCTTATATTTTAAATAGCTTTTACATTGAAGATGATATTAATGATACACCTTTTAGAACTAATTTAAGTGAGTGGTTTAAAGGAAGAGGTATTCCTTCATGGCGTGATAAATTAGATTTGTTACTTCATAGACTTAATATAACTGCTCCCTACGAACTTTTAGATAAGGCTTTTGGCTTATCATTATCAGATCAATACTGGTTAAAGCCAGTTGGTAGTAATATTTCATACGATGATATTAATTTCTTTGATAATGACTTTGATTATGCAGAATTTATGGAAGCTTCTTTATCTACGAATAGTAAAATTATAACCAAAGAATCATCTTTAAAAACTCCTAATAATACAACTGATGGAATGCTTAAAAAAGCCTGGATTATTGAAGATGGAACAAGATATTTATTAAAAGGTGGTTATAAAAATGAAGTATTACAACCATTTAATGAAGTATTGGCTAGTGAAATATGTAAAAGATTAGGATTTGATCATGTAGAGTATACAATAGATATATATAAAGATATGGTGGTATCTAAATGTCCTTGTTTTATAACTAAAGATACAGAATTTATTACTTGTTATCAGATTAGAAATGATATGAAAAGATATAATAATGTTGAAGATTATGAAGAATATATAAAAAAATTAGAAGAAAATAATATAAAGAATGCTCGTGAAAAAGTAGAGAATATGTATATTTTAGATTATCTAATTATGAATGAAGATAGACATTTAAATAACTTTGGAGTTATTAGAGATGTTAACACTTTAAAATGGATTGATGTTGCTCCTATATTTGACAATGGTCAAAGTTTAAACATTGAATATTATGATGAAGATGAAGTACATATTTCAGGAAGTGGCAGATTATTTTATGAAGAAAAACCTTTTGATGAAATAATAAAAGTTGTAAAAAATTTAAAAAGAATTGATATATCTAAATTAGATGGTGTTGTGGAATGGTTTGATGATTTATTACATAAGTATCAATATTTAACTAAAATGAGTGATAATAGAATTAACAGATTATGTATTTTATTAAATAGACAAATTGATAAGTTAAGGGAGTTGATTTTAAAGAATAGCTAATAGCTTTAATATAAAAAGAAGTAAAATGTTTACTGGTGTGATAAATATAGAATTAAAAAAGGAAAATATGATGAAAAAGTTTTTAGAAAATGTCGAATTTGAGGATTATTTTGAATATAGTATACTTTCTCGAGGCCAGAGTTATTATAATGAAAATAGAATTCGTGATATTTGGTATCAAAAAGATAATGTCTATGCTTATATTGATGGATCTGAGATTTATAAAGTGGAATTAGAAATTAAAAATGGTGAAATTCAAGCTTGTTATTGTTCTTGCCCTTATTCAGAAGGTGGGGAGTTTATGTGTAAGCATATCGCGGCAGTTTTATATTATTTAGTTGATAACGAGGTTCCAGAGCTAGAAGTAGGAGCTCAAAAAAGCAAAAGAAAAAATAAATCAACTTCAGAGCTTAATAAAATTTATGCTGAAATGCAGTATGAATTAAAAAATATAAGCGATAAAGATGGATTTGTAAATTATTATAATGGAAGATATTTTGTGGATTTAATATCAAGAGTTACATATAAAATAGAAAAATTTATCGATGAAGAGAACTTTAATAATGCTTTTGAATTGATTAAACATACATATTTTTTTATAAAAGATACTTTTATGGATGGATCTAATGGTGAGTATCAAGATTCGCTTTATATGTTATGTTCTTCGACGAGTAAATTATTATATGAAGATGAATATTATAAAGAATTTTTAAAATGGGCAAATACTATTGCTAGCAACAATGAATTAGGTGATTTTTCTGATGCTCCTCTTTATGCTTTTATTCTTTATGTTCATGATAAAAATTCTGCACAAAATGTAATAAAAATTTTAGATAATTGTCAATTTTCATATGGAATTTTTGTTAATTGTACTTTAGATAAAATATCATTAGTTTATGATTACATTGATAAAGATGAAGCTATAAAAATATGTTATCAAAATGTGGATATTTATGGTGTAAAAGACTTATTAATTAAATATTTAAAAGATGAAAATAAAATTCAAGAAATAGTAAAAATGCTAAAAGATGATATTAAAAATCATGTAAGAAAGGATATGGCTTATGATAAATTAATAGAAGTATATGATGAAAATAATATGCTTCAAGAAAAGAAAGAAATATTACCAGAAGTAATAATTGAAACTAATGATTTTAAAAGATATAAAGAATTAAAAAATTTATGTAATATTTCTGAATGGAAAAATTTAAAGGAAGAAATAATCTCTAAAATAAAATCTAATAATCGGGGAATTTTAGAAAATATTTATGCAGAAGAAAATGAGCCCGATAAATTGTTTGGTTTAATTAAAAAAGATCCTGATTTGGCTAAACTTTATGATTATCAAAATGTATTAAAAGATAAATATAGTAAAGAATTATTAGATTTTTATAAACTAGGAATAATTGAAAAAGCTAAATGGGCAACTGATCGAGAACGATATCGCAGTTTATGTAAATATATAAAAAAGATGAATGAAATTAACGATTCTTCATTATTTATTTATAATATGATTGAGGAGATGTATCCTTTATATCGTAATAGAAAAGCTTTCAAAGAAGAAATAATGAATGTTTTAAATAGTGAAAATAAAGTGAAATTTGTTAATTTAATTACTAATAAGATGGAGGTAAAGTAATGAATAAAGTATTAAAATTTAATGTAGGAATAGAAGGGTTAGAAAATAAAATATGGAGGGAAATTGAGATAACTGATAGAATGACTGTAGCAGATCTTGCTTATACGATACTTGCAACATTTAATTCTTTGGCATATCATATGTTTAATATAGCTTATAAGGATATTATTTATGATTGTAGATTAAATCCAAGAGATACTATATATGATGAAAATAAAGTAAGTGCCATTACAACAAAGTTAAGTAGTCTTGATTTAAAAGAAAATGATACTATGGAAATGGAATATGACTATGGTTCTCCCACTACATTTGTAATTACATATTTAGGATGTGAAGAATTGCAAAGTTTTAATGATGCTAAGAATTATCCTTTAATAACTCAAGGTGAAGGCTTAGGAATGTTAGATGATATAACTAGTGAAGAATTAAAAGATATAGTATTAGAAACTGATGAGTTAGGCTATTCTAATAGCTATTTTACAGCAGGATATGATACTGATAAAAAATATGATTATCGAAAATATAATTTAAAAACGGATAATAAAAATTTAAAAGGATTAGTTCTTTTAATAAAGAATGGTTATGAAGCAAGATAAAAAGGAGTAATGAATGAAGTTTAAAAAGTATTTAGTAACAAAAGGAAATATCGATTTATTATCTTCATTAAAGGCTTTGGATGAAGAACTACTTAAGGAAAAACTTGAAGAATTTGGTGTTGATAATATAAATGAGTTAAAAGATGAAATTTTAGATGATTTTGATTTTTGGTTAGATATTTATAAAGATGATAAACCTACTAAAATGTATTTTAAAAGATTACTTAATCAAGAAAACTCTGAATGGGTGGCACCTTATGAGGAAGAAATGGAATCTTTAGTGATTTTTATTTATGATAATGGAAATCATTATTCTTATTATATTCCAACTGAGATAAAACAAATAATTAAGAAGTTATTAGGAGATATATGCTATGATAAAACAATTTGATTTAGAAAATGCAGTTGATTCTTTAATAATAAAAGATTTAATAGAACTGCTTCAGGGTTTAACTGTTAAAGATTTAAAATATATAGGAAATCTTCTATATCTTTGTAGATTAAGTAATAAGTCTAAACAAGAACTTATTCAAATAATATATACCGCGCTTACTGATGAAGAAATAATAACCTATTTAATTGAAAGATTTATAGATAAAGAATTTAATTTATTAAAAGATTTAATGAATAATAAAGGTACTATTCAAGATGATGATATGAGTGCCGATACATATTATTTCTTGTATGCAACGGGTTTAATTTTTATATTTGAAATTAATAATAAAACTTATATTTCAATGACTGATGATGTTTATAATGTAATTAAAAAGATAGATTTAAAACAATTTGAAAAAACTGTTGAGGAAAATACAAAGGTATATAATTTAATTAGAGCAATGGTTGAATTGTATGGTTTGGTACCATGTAGTGAATTAAATTATTACTATAGTTTATATTATGGAAATGGTAAAGAATTAGAAGCCCCAACTAAAACATTATTTTCTGGTGAGAGAATTGATAATATGGAAATATATGTAATAAATGATAAAATGTATTTTGCTCATGGAGTTTTACGAGATAAAAATTTAAAAAAGGAAATAATAGACATTATTTCAAGACAGAAAATTATAAAAAGAAAACCAATTAAATTAGAAGAATTACTTAAATATTCTGATTATAATTATTATGAAGAAACTGAAGCTAAGATCAAGTTTAAAAATTATTTAAAGAAAGAAAAGGTATCATCAGATACTATTGAAGAAATTATTAAATTAATCTCGGATATGAATAGATATTGTGATGATAATATTAAACCTTTACTTGAGATGCTTAATGAACAGGAAGTAGGTATAACTCAAGAGAATATTCAAAAAATATTAGATTTTCTCGCTGATATATATAATAATTCAAGAATATGGGTAAACAATGGCTGGACGCCTGTTGAGTTAATGAAAGAGGATAATAAAAATGGTTAATAAAAATGATAAAGTTATGAAAGTAAAATTAAATGATATAATTGATGCTTTAGAATTTGTTAATATGGGACAAGATACTGAAGCTTATTTAAATCCAAAGAATGGTGAAATAATTTATATTAATGAATACACGGATATATCAGAAGATGAATGTGAGGAAATATATGATGAATATATTGGTTTACCAACAAAATTTTATATTGATGAATATAATATGATGGAGGAATTTATTGAAACAATTGAGGATGAAAGACTTTATAATCAGTTATATATTGCTATAAATGGAAGTGGAGCATTTAGAAGATTTAAAGATACGTGTATTAATTATGATATTATTGATGATTGGTATAAGTTTAGAGATGAAAAATATAAAGAGTTGGCAATTGAATGGTGTGAGGATAATAATATAAAATATATTTAGATAAATCTTGGAAGTTTAAAACATGAATATAGAAAATTTTAAAATGGAATTAAATAAAGAATTAAAAACTTTATCCGCTCATGAAGTTATAGATTTAATAAACGGATTAATAGATAAATTACCCTCAGATTATTATGAATATATAATTTGTAAAATCAAAAATTTTAAAGGTGAGCAAAATAATATAGATGAAGATATTTTAAAAAAATATAATGAAATATTGACAAAATATGAAGAAATAGAAAATGGGGAAATATGCTTTAAGGGCTATTCTTATGAAACTGGTACTTATAGCTATTATGATGCTGATATTGATTATGTATATTACCCCACTCATGAATTAGAAGAAGTATTTGCTGATACTTATGAATTAATAAAAAAATTGGTTTTATATAGAGAATACGGTAGAGTTATTACATTATTTGAATCAATAATTAATACTAATTATACTTGCGAAGAAGTTGGAAATCCAGATTATGATAATTCAGATGAAATTTATGATACTTTTGAAGTTGATTTTGATATGGCCAAAAATAATTTAGGAATTGATTTAAATAAAGCTTGTTTGTATGCTATATATTCTTTGATAATGAGCAATAAGTCAAATAAATATGATAAGATTTTTGATTATATTAAAATTTGCCCAAATGTAAATATAAAAGATGTTTTAAAAATTGGTATTGAAAAAATTGATAATTTTAATGAAATATATAGTGAATGGATAAAATATAATGAAAATAAGTAAACATTAAACTAAAAGCATAATTAAGAAATAATATATTAAAAAAGCAAGCACATAAAGGGCGTTGCTTTTAAAAATGCTAATCAGTGCTTTATTTTTAGCATTTAACTGAATTATGTTCAAGTTCTTTTATAAATTTATCAATTTCACTTGATGGTATGCGGGTGTTAT